>JALZBI010000151.1 GCA_030947565.1 Actinomycetota bacterium | reverse complement strand
GTGCGCGCCCCCTCGAGGCGCGCCGACCTCGTCCGGGTGCCGACCCGCGACGACGTCGTGGCCCGGTCGGCCTCGGAGGTCATCGGCGGGCCAGCCGGCCGGTATGCCGTGCGGTTGGCCCGCGGGTGGCGCTCCTACGCCGCGGCCCTCGCCGGTCTCTCCGCGGTCGCTTCCGCGTTGGCCGTCCTGCTGCGCGCCCCCTGCATCGACGGCGGCTGGAGCTCACCCGACCAGTTCTGGCACGCGTGCTTCTCCGACCTGCCCGCCACCTACCGTGACGCCGACCTCGGGGCCGGCATCGGCGCATACCTGCAAGGCGGGTTCGGTGCCCCGGCGCCGACCCAGCCGCCGCTGACCTCGTTCCTCATGACTCTCACCGCGACCCTCGTTCCGGGCGGGCCGATCGAAGACCGGATGCGGTTCTACTTCTCGCTGTGGACCGTCGCCGCGGCCGTCCTGCTGGCCCTGACCACCTGGTGGACGGCGGCCACGGTGCGCCGGTTCCCCATGCGGGCCGCCCTGGTCGCGCTCTCGCCGGTGGCCGCCCTGACCCTGGTGATCTCACCGGACATCGTCGGCGTCGCCCTGACCTCGGCCGCCCTGTACGCGTGGAGCCGGGACCGTCCGGCCGTCGCCGGGGTCCTGCTCGGGCTGGCGGCGTCGGCGCGGACCTACCCGATCCTCGTGCTCCTGGCGATGCTGCTTCTCAGCGTTCGGGCCGGCCGGGTCCAGGTCTGGGTGCGCACGGCCGGCGCCGCCACGGTTGTCTTCGGCGGCCTTCTCTTCGTCCTCGGCGCGCTCAACGGGGACGCCGCCTCCAGCGCCTACCGGGCGTGGTTCGCCACCGACGCCGGGTTCGGGTCGCCGTGGGTGCTGCCCCAGCTCGGCAACGCGCCGCTCTCGGCGACCACCGTGACCGTCCTCGCCGTCGTGGGCTGGGTCCTCGCGGTCCTTCTCGGCGCCGGTTTCGCCCTGGCGACCCCCCGCCGACCCGGGGTGGCGGAGGTGAGCCTCGTCATGGTCGGCGTGGCGCTGCTCACCGGGAAGTCGTTCACCGTCCAGTCCTCGCTGTGGCTCGTCCCCCTCGTCGCCCTCGTCGGGCTGGCCTGGAAGGACGTGCTGGCCTGGGCGGCCCTCGAGGCTCTGCACTTCGAAGCGGTGTGGCTCTACCTCGCCGGCATGACGACGCCGTCCCGAGGCTTGCCCGCCTCCTGGTACTCGGTCTTCCTGGTGCTGCGGCTCGGCGGCATCCTCTGGGTCGTCGCCCGCACCTGGCAGCTGGCCCTCGGCCGCCCGCCCGTCCGCGACGACGACGGTGCGGTCGTCGAGAGCGCCTGGGGTGAGCAGGAGAGCGACGAGCTGGCCGGACCCCTGCGCGACGCTCCCGACCAGCTCGTCGTCCGCTTCAGCTGAGCGATTTCGCCCCCTCGGAAGGCGCCGGTACGCTGGGGAGGTTCGCCGCGACGTCTGTCGCCCTGTGGATGAGCGCCCGACCCGTGTCGGATGCCCGTGCCAAGGTGATGTCGCGGCGCGATGCATACAACCCTCCTGTCACGGAGAGACCGTGACCGCCAAGACCAAAGGAGGTGGGTCACCGCATGCGTCAGTACGAACTCATGGTCATCCTCGACCCCGAGCTCGATGAGCGCACCGTCGCTCCGTCCCTCGACAAGTTCCTGTCCGTCGTCACCAAGGACGGCGGCTCGGTGGACAACGTCGAGATCTGGGGACGGCGCCGGCTCGCCTACGAGATCAAGAAGAAGGCCGAAGGCATCTACGCCGTCGTCACCATGTCGGCGGAGCCCGCCACCGCCCAGGAGCTCGACCGTCAGCTCGGCCTCAACGAGGCCGTCCTGCGCACCAAGCTGCTGCGCCCCGGCGCCTGACCGTCATCACCACCTGACGGCCATCCAGACCGACCCACCGGACTGACCGGACCGACCCAAAGGACACGCATGGCTGGCGACACCGTCATCACCGTCATCGGCAACATCACCGGAGACCCCGAGCTGCGGTTCACTCCCTCCGGTGCGGCCGTGGCGAACTTCACCGTTGCGTCGACGCCCCGTGCGTTCGACCGCCAGAGCAACGAGTGGAAGGACGGGGAGACCCTGTTCATGCGCTGCTCGGTCTGGCGTGACGCGGCGGAGAACGTCGCCGAGTCGCTCCAGCGGGGCACCCGGGTCATCGTCTCCGGCCGGCTGAAGTCTCGTTCCTACGAGACCAAGGAAGGCGAGAAGCGCACCGTCACCGAGATGGAGGTCGACGAGGTCGGCCCGTCCCTGCGCTACGCGTCGGCCAAGGTCACCAAGACCCAGCGCGGCTCCGGCGGCGGCGGGTTCGGCGGTGGCGGTCAGGGTGGCGGTCAGGGTGGCGGCTTCGGCGGCAACCAGGGCGGCCAGGGCACACAGGGCGGTCAGTCCGACGACCCGTGGGCCACCGGCGCGTCCGCCCCGGCGGCCTCGAGCGGCGGTCAAGGCGGCCAGGGCGGCTGGTCCGGCGGTTCAGGCGGCAGCTCCGGCACCTCAGGCGGGAGTTCCGGCGCCGACCAGGGCGGCAACCAGAGCGGCGGCAACCAGGGTGGCTGGGGCAACAACGCTCCCGGCTACGACGAGCCTCCGTTCTGACCCGCTCCACTCGCTGGTGAGCGTGCGTTCACCAGCACCATCTCCAGATAGACCCCATCCCGGGGACCAACCCCGGGCTCTCACCCCAAGAAGGAGAGCACCACGATGGCCAAGCCCGTTGTGCGCAAACCCAAGAAGAAGGCGAACCCGCTCAAGGTCGCCAAGATCGACAACATCGACTACAAGGACGCTGCGCTGCTGCGCAAGTTCATCTCCGACCGCGGCAAGATCCGTGCGCGTCGGGTGACCGGCGTCTCCGTCCAGGAGCAGCGCCTCATCGCCACGGCCGTCAAGAACGCCCGCGAGATGGCGCTGCTGCCCTACTCCAGCTCCGCCCGCTGATGCGGTGCTCCGCGCCGAAAGGAGAAGCTGAACTGTGAAACTCATTTTGACTAACGAGGTCAGCGGCCTCGGCACCGCCGGTGACGTCATCGACGTCAAGGACGGCTACGCCCGCAACTTCCTGCTCCCGCGCGGTCTCGCGACCCCGTGGACCAAGGGCGGCCAGAAGCAGGTCGATGCCATCGTCACGGCCCGCGCCAGCCGCGAGGTCCGGTCGCTCGAGGAGGCCAAGCAGGTCAAGGGCCGCCTCGAAGCCGGCCAGGTGACCGTCCCGGCGAAGGCCGGAAACGGCGGCCGGCTGTTCGGTGCCGTGAGCACCGCCGACATCGCCTCGGCCGTCAAGGCTTCGGGCGGTCCCGACCTCGACCGACGCAAGATCGAGGTCAAGGGCCACATCAAGACGACCGGCTCCTACGAGGCTCTCGTTCGTCTGCACCCCGAGGTGCAGGCGACGGTGCCCTTCGAGGTCGTCGCCCGCTGACCGACAGCCCCATCCAGCGCGATGACGGCGCCCCGACCCCGGTAACCGCGGGTCGGGGCGCCGTCGCGTCTGAACCCGGCCGCCGCATACCCCGCTCGTCGACAACGCCGCACGTGATGACCTGCTGACTGCTCCGCGCGTCATGGCCCATGAACGGGACAGGTCCGACTCCTCGCGCCGCAAGGTCTCAACGTGCGGAGTTACCAGCGGCCGACGCTGATGGTTTGGGGAGGTCGGTCAGTCGGGTGACCGGTAGCTCGGCCTCGGCTGTCGTAGCGGCTGTCATAGCGGCCAGCGTGTCGCCACGACAGCCCATCCGCCGCTACGACAGCCGCTGGGACTCATCGCTACACTTGCCCGGTGAGCACCACCTCCACCCAGCCGCTGCGCCGCTGGTGGCTGCCCTGACCGGGCGGACCCTTCTCACGCGTACCTCGAAGCCGCCCCGTCACCGGGCGGCTTTCGTGTGTCCTCCCGGCACACCCCACCCGGGCCGGCGGGGCACGACACCTCAGGAGCACAGGACATGACGACCACCGAGCCGATCACCGAGCCGACAAACGGCACCGACGCCGCCGCCGAGGCGCCACGCCGGAAGCGGATGCTCACCGGCGACCGGCCGACCGGCAAGCTGCACCTCGGCCACTTCGTCGGCAGCATCGAGAACCGGATCCGGCTGCAGGAGGAGTACGAGGCGTTCTTCATCATCGCCGACCTGCACATGCTCACCACGAGCAACAGCCGCGCGGCGATCGACCAGGTGAGCACCAATGCCCGGGATATGGTCCTCGACCAGCTGTCCGCCGGGATCGACCCCGAGAAGGCGACGTTCTACCTCCAGTCGGCCATCCCCGAGGTGAGCGAGCTCAACACCCTCTTCCAGAACCTCGTCAGCGTGCCGCGTCTGGAGCGGGTGCCGAGCCTGAAGGACATGGCTCGCGCCGCCGGTAAGGACGAGATGCCTTACGGGCTGCTCGGCTACCCCGTGCTGCAGGCCGCCGACATCCTCTGCGTCAAGGGTGACGTCGTGCCGGTCGGGAAGGACAACCACGCCCACGTCGAGGTGACCCGCGAGATCGCTCGACGGTTCAACTTCCTCTACGGCGACGTCTTTCCGGTGCCACTGCTCGTCGAGAGCGAGATCACGACCCTGGTCGGCACCGACGGCCAGGCCAAGATGAGCAAGTCGCTCGGCAACGCGATACTGCTCTCCGACGACCCGGCCACGGTACGCCGGAAGGTGGTCGGCATGTATACCGACCCCAACCGGGTGCGCGCCGACATCCCCGGCACCGTCGAAGGCAACCCGGTCTTCCAGTACCACGACGCGTTCAACCCCGACCGGGCGCAGGTCGACGACCTCAAGGAGCGCTACCGGGCCGGCCGGGTCGGCGACGTCGAGGTCAAGGACACCCTCGTCGCCGCCATCAACGCGTTCCTCGACCCGATGCGCGAGCGCCGGGCGGCCTACCAGAAGCAGTCCGGGCTCGTCGACGAGATCATCGTCGACGGCACCGAGCGCACCCGCCTCGAGGTCCAGGCGGTCGTGGCCGAGGTCAAGAGGGCCATGGGCATCACCGGCACCTACAACCAGCTGCGCCGCAAGGCCGAGCAGGCCCGGAAGCGCCGCGCCTGACCCCGACCGGACTCACATCGTTGTCGGTATGCGCGGGGTCGAGACCCTGAAACCAGCAACAGCGTGAGTCTGGTGGGTTTCGAGCCGGGGTCAGCCGGGGTGTTCGGACTGGTAGGCCTGCTCCTCGCGCTTGTCCTTGCGGCGCTCGTAGACCCGCCACGCGATCGCCGCGACGACGACGACGCCCAGCACGGCGAAGGCCAGCCCCCGGCCGACGGTCTGCTCGACCGCCTTGTAGGACTGGCCGGCGACGTGACCGAGGACGACGAACAACGTGCCCCAGATGATGCCGCCGGTCGCGTTCCACACTAAGAAGGTCCGGTAAGGCATCCCTGAGGCGCCCGCCAACGCCGGCATCATCGCCCGGAAGAACGCCGTGAACCGGCCCAAGAAGACGGCACTCCCGCCGCGGGTCTGGAGGAACGTCTCCGCCTTGGCCAGCTTGCCGCGGTGCTTGCCCAAGAACCGGCCGTCGAGCACCTTGGGGCCGAAGATGTGCTTGCCCACCTCGTATCCCACGGTGTCACCGAGGATTGCCGCGACGACGACGAGGAGGATGGAAACGGCCAGGTCGGTCGAGCCGAAGAACGTCGCCACACCGGCGAGCACGGCTGCGGTCTCCCCCGGGATGACGAAGCCGACGAAGATCGCGTCCTCGGCGAAGACGACAAGGAAGACGACAAGGTAGATCAGCAGGGGCGGCAGGTTGAGGATGCCGTCCAGGAAGCCGCTCACGAACGCTCGGCGCCCTCGGTCTCGTCCCTCTTGTTGGTCTCCTGGCTCTCGTCGCTCCTGTCGGCAAAGGCGTCGGACTCGTCCTGCGCGTCCTTCGGAGTCGCGGTGTCGAAGCCGCCTGACGCGCTGGTGTCCTTGGTCTCTTGCGACCCGCCCTCGGTCTGCACCCGGGAGTTGTCGTCCACGTCCGGGCCCTGGTCGACGGCGCCCGGCATGACGTCCATGAGGTGGTCCTCGGCCTGCTGTGCGTCGTCGATCTTCGCTTTGACGGCGTCGAGATCGGGCCGGTCGCGGGTCGGGGTGACCTCCCTCGCCTCGCTGGTCTCGCTGGTCTCGCTCGTCTCGCTTGCCGCGCTGGTCTCGCTGGTCTCGCTCGTCTTGCTCGTCTCGCT
>JALZBI010000501.1 GCA_030947565.1 Actinomycetota bacterium | reverse complement strand
GGCATGTCAGTGGTCGCCGACGCGAAGGCGATCAGCCCGACGCGGCTGCAGGTCACCTTGAGCAAGCCCAGCAACGACTGGCTCTTCCGGATGACGACTCGTATCGGCGCGATGATGGACCCGAAGAGCGTCGACGCGCTGGCCACGAAACCGGTGGGCACCGGGCCCTACGTGTTCGACACCTGGAACCGCGGCGACTCGATCACCCTCAAGGCCAACCCGGCTTACTGGGGCACCAAGCCGGCGTACTCGACCGTCGTCATGAAGTACTTCAAGGACGCGACCGCGCTCAACAACGCCCTGCTCACCGGCACCATCAACGTCATCGGCACCGTGCAGGCCCCTGAGTCGCTCCAGCAGTTCAGCGGCAACAACAAGTACCAGGTGATCGAGGGCACGACCAACGGTGAAGTCGTGCTGTCGTTCAACAACGCCAAGGCCCCGTTGAACAACCTCAAGGTGCGAGAGGCGATCCGCACGGCCATCGACCACAAGGCGCTCATGCAGACCTGCTGGGCGGGCAAGGGCACGCTGATCGGCAGCATGGTCCCCCCGACCGACCCCTGGTACGAGGACCGCACCGGCGACTTCCCCTACGACCAGGCGAAGGCCAAGCAGCTGCTGGCCGAGTCAGGGAACGCCACCCCGACGCTGAGGCTGCGGGTTCCGAACGTTCCGTACGCCACGACGTGCGGACAGGTCGTCCAGTCCCAGCTACGGGCCGTCGGCATCACGGTGAATCTCGACACCATCGAGTTCCCAGTATGGCTCCAGTCCGTCTTCAAGGATCACGACTACGACATGTCGATCGTGGCGCACGTCGAGCCGCGAGACCTGCCAACCGTCTTCGGGAACCCGCAGTACTACCCGCAGTACAACAACCCTGAGGTGCAGGCCGACATCGCCGCAGCCGACGCCGGGACCACCGACGAGCAGGTGGCGGACATGAAGAAGGCGGCGGCAACCCTGTCCAAGGACGCCGCTTCCGACTTCCTCTTCCTCCTCCCAAACCTCATCGTCGCGGACAAGAACATCAAGGGGCTGCCGAAGAACGCGATCACCGAGAGCTTCGACCTCTCAGCGCTCTCATCCTCGTGAGGGCGGCCAGAAGCAGCGCACCATGATGGTGCACTGATGGTCCGTGTCGCCCGGCGGTTGGGGATCCTCGTCGTCAGCCTGTTGGCCAGCTCGGTCCTCGTGTTCGCGTTCATGGCGGTCCTCCCCGGTGACCCGGCCCGAGTTGCGTTGGGAGTCAACGCTTCCGACGAGGCCGTGGCGGCCATGCGCACTCAGTTCGGACTCGACCGACCGCTGGTGGCGCAGTACCTCGACTGGATGCATGGGCTGCTCACCTTCGACCTCGGCACCTCCTACGTCTCCCGCGCGCCGATCGGCCCCCAGGTGGCCGACCGGCTGCAGGTGACGCTCTGGCTGGTCCTGACGGCGACGGTCATCGCCGTCGTTCTCGCCGTGCCCCTGGGGGTGTTCGCCGCCGTGCGCCATCGACGTCCGTCCGGCCTTGTCATCTCGGCGCTGTCCCAGGTCGGGGTCGCCGTCCCGGCGTTCCTTGCGGGCATCCTGCTCATCACCGTGTTCGCGGTGCAGCTCGGCTGGCTGCCCGCCAACGGGTGGACGCCACCGGTGGTCGACCCCGTCATGTTCCTCAAGCAGCTGGTCCTGCCCGCCGTCTCACTCGGTATCGTCCAGGCCGCCGTGCTGACCCGCTACGTGCGCTCGTCCGTGCTCGACGTGCAGCGCGAGGACTTCCTGCGCACCGCCCGAGCCAAGGGGCTCTCGCCGATGGCCGCGATGCGACGACACGGCCTGCGCAACGCAGCCATCCCGGTCGTCACGGTGCTGGCCCTCCAGCTCGCGACCCTGCTCGTCGGGGCGGTGGTCGTCGAGCGGGTGTTCGTCATCCCTGGGCTGGGCAGTCTGCTGCTCGACGCCGTCGGGCAGCGCGACCTGAGGATCGTGCAGGACGTCGTCATGCTGCTCGTGGTCGCCGTGCTCGTGGTCAACGTCGTCGTCGAGCTGCTCTACGTGCTCATCGACCCACGGCTGCGGGTGGCTCCCCGGTGACCGCCGGCGCCCGCCCGCC
>JALZBI010000500.1 GCA_030947565.1 Actinomycetota bacterium | reverse complement strand
CGGCCGCTGCGCCGAGCTCTGAGACGGCACCGATCCCTGGGACGGCCGCGGCACCGACCCGGCGGCGCAGCGCGGTCGCGGAGTCGGCCGACCTGCTCACCGACCTCGTCGCCCAGGGCGTGCAGACCGTCGCCTTCGCCCGGTCACGGGCCGGGGTCGAGGTCATCTCCAGCGTCGCCCGCGACCACCTGCGCGAGCTCGACGAGACGCTCGGTGACGTCGTCGCGGCCTACCGGGGGGGTTATCTCCCCGAGGAACGACGGGCCCTGGAGCAGGCGCTCCGGGCCGGAGGCCTGCTCGGCCTGGCGGCGACGACCGCCCTCGAGCTCGGCATCGACGTCTCGGGCCTCGATGCCGTGCTGCTCGCGGGCTGGCCGGGCACCCGAGCGTCTATGTGGCAGCAGGCCGGCCGGGCGGGGCGGGCGGGGTTCGAGTCGCTGGCCGTGCTCGTCGCCGCCGACGACCCGCTCGACACCTATCTCGTGAACCACCCGGAGGCCGTGTTCGGGCGGCCGGTGGAGGCCGCCGTCCTCGACCCGACCAACCCCTACGTCCTCGGCCCCCACCTGGCCGCCGCGGCGGCCGAGCTGCCGGTGACCGAGGCCGATGACGCGTACTTCGGCGCTGGCCTGCTGCCCCTCCTCGACCAGCTGACGGCCTCGGGGGTGCTGCGCCGCCGTCCTCGCGGCTGGTTCTGGGCCGGCGCCGACCGGGCCGCCGACCATGTGTCGCTGCGGGGGTCCGGTGTCACCCTGCGGATCGCGGACCACCGCACCGGGCGCGTGCTCGGGACCATCGACGCCGCCCGGTCGCACGCGGCCGTCCACCCGGGTGCGGTCTACGTCCACCAGGGCCAGACCTTCGTGGTCGTCGAGCTCGACCTCGACGACGGCTGCGCGCTCGTCCTGCCCGGCGACCCCGGGTGGTCCACACAGGCCCGGTCCATGAGCGCCTTCGACATCGTCGCCGTGGACCGCACCCGGTCCTGGGGACCGGTCGCGTCCTCGTTCGGCGCGGTCGAGGTGCGCAGCCAGGTCACCTCGTTCCTGCGCCGCCTGCCGACGGGCGAGGTCATCGGCGAGCACCCGCTCGACCTGCCCGTGCGGTCGCTGCCGACCAAGGCGGTGTGGTGGACCCTGCCGCCCGAGCTGCTCGACCGCGTCGGAGTGCCCGCGGCGACGATCCCCGGAGCGGCCCACGCCACCGAGCACGCCGCGATCGGGATGCTCCCGCTCGTGGCGACGTCGGACCGGTGGGACATCGGCGGGGTCTCGACCGCCCTGCACCCTGACACCGGACTCCCGACGATCCTCGTCTACGACGGCTACCCAGGCGGTGCCGGTTTCGCCGAGCGGGGCTTCGACGAGCTGGCCACGTGGCTGCGCGGCACCCGGGCCGCCATCGCGTCGTGCGGATGCGTCACCGGCTGTCCGTCGTGCGTGCAGTCGCCCAAGTGCGGCAACGGCAACGAGCCCCTCGACAAGGCGCGCGCCATCACCCTGCTCGACCTCACGCTCGCGGCAGCACCGGAGCACTGAGCCGGCCGTCTCCCCGTCGGGGCCGTCAGGCTCAGCGGCTCGGGGGGACGCCGGGCCCGGCCCTCGACCTCACCGTGGCCGGTCCGAGGCGAGCCAGGCTCGCCTGCACCTGCACGACGACCTCCACGCTGAGGTCCGCCCCGGCCCGGCAGGCCGTGACCTGCCCGCCGTTGCGCCCGGTGACGTACAACGCCAGGGTGCAGGCCGCACCGGGCGGCTCCCCCCGCACGAGGACACCCGCGGCCGCGAGCGCTCCCAGGTCTGCGGCCGCCTGAGCCCGGTGGGACGCGAGCACGGCGCTGACCACTGTGAGCGCTCCCATGACGAGCCCGAGGATGAGCCCGACGGCGCCGACCACGAGCACGGTGCCGGAGCCCGCGTCTCGTGTGGGTCGGCGGTCACCCGGTTGCCGGTCCACCCCGGTCCTCCCGTTGAGCGACCGCCGCGCCCCGCACGGTGATCCGCCCCCACCCCGGCAGCTCGCGACCGGCCGTCACCTCGACGTCGACCTCCGCGCCGGCCGCCCGCACGGTGACCGCCGACCCCCCCGGACCGGCTCGCACC
>JALZBI010000150.1 GCA_030947565.1 Actinomycetota bacterium | reverse complement strand
CGACGGGTGACGGCAGCCGCGACAGCTCGGTCGTGCGCACGTACAGCAGGGCGGGGTGGGCGGACAGGTCGCTGAGCGGCTCGAACACACCGTCGGGCACGAAGGTCGACGTCACCAGCGTGAACCGACTCGTCAACGCGTCCCCGAACATCCCGACGTCCGAGGCGTTGTCGAGGATCACCGCCGACACCCCGTCGAGGTCCCACGGCAGCGCCGAGCCGAGGAGCTCCTGCCCACCACGGCTGCGGTAGATGTCGTAGATCGCGATGGCCGACGCGTTCGGCGGAAGCCCGGCCAGCCGGAGGTAGTACGGGTGGGTCGGCACGACGACCCGCCCCGGCAGCCGGGTCAGCGACGCGACGAAGCGGTCGCCCGCCGCGCGGTCGGCGACGGACGGGAGCACGTCCGGCTGCCAGGTCGTCATGACGCCCACCTGCACAGCGAAGGCCATCGTCAGGGCGGCGACCACACCGGTCGTGCCCCACCTCGAGCGCAGCACCTGCGCCAGCAGGCAGCCCAGGGCGACGGCGACCGCCGCCTGCGCAGGGATGGAGACGTTGGCGTAGCCACCCTCGTGCAGGCGGGCCGCCCACGCCGTGGCGAGCAGACCGAGGGCGGCCGAGAGCAGGTATGCCGTGTCGTCTCCGGGAAGACGGCGCGGCGGACGCCGGCCCTGTCGCCACCACACGACGAGACCCACAGCCACGACGACGCCGCACACGGCGAACGGCGCCAGGATGTCCTTGACCCAGAAGTTGTAGACCCACGACAGCGCCCAGGCCTGGCTGAGCAGCTGCCGGACGACGTAGCGCGAGTACCACCCGCCGGTCACGAGGTCGCCCACGACGGTCGAACCGATGACCGTCGCTCCCAGGGTCACGGCGGCGGACAGACCGACCGGGCGGCGCCGCCAGATCAGCCAGAGCAGGAGAGGCGCCGCGACGATCAGGGTGTTCTGCTTCGTGAGGAAACCCGCGAACAGCACCGCGCCCAGGGCGATCCCGCCTCGCCAGGTCGACGCGCGCATACCCACGTAGACCGCTGCGAGCAGTAGGGCCACGAGCAGCGAGTCGACCCTGGCCGTGTCGAACCAAGCGCCTGAGACCCAGTAGGTGGCGGCGAACAGTCCGGCGGCGACGAGCCCGGCGACGGTGCTGCCCCCGTAACGGCGCACGATCAGCCCCACGAACGCGAACGCCACGACGCTCGCGGCCACCGAGACCAGTCGCATGGGCAGGAGGCTGACCCCCGTCAGGTGAGCCAGCGCGGCACTGAGCCAGAAATACAGCGGCGGGTAGGGCCACGGCGCCCACTCGTCTGTCGGTGCGGCATACAACGCTTGTCCCGCAACGACTCTCGCCATCACCTCGACGGTGCTGCCCTCGAAGTACGTCAGCTCGTACGGGTAGCCGATCCGGCGCACGGCGACGACGAGGTAGGCCACCATGGGCGCCATGGCCACGGCCCCGAGAATGCGGTGCGAGACGGGAACCACCCGACCGACCAGCGGGGCCAGCGCCGTCGTCGCCCGGTCGCCGCCCATCGCCCGACCGTACCCGCCGCTCGTGAAGCCGACCGGCGTCACCCGCGGACCACCGATGACGGAATCCTTACGCGCCGGGCGGCCTTGGAGTGGGTCGCCAGGAACTGTCCGCCGTGCCCGGTTACGCTCGCTCCCGTGGTCGGCCGACGGAACCGAGGGAGCGCCTCGTGAGCGCCATGCTGACCATCGTCGCCATCACGGCCGGGGTATGCCTCGGCATCGCGATCCTGGGGGCGGTGGCCCTGCGCCTGGTGCGCGCGCGGTCACTCGGGTGGTCGATCGTCGTCGCCGCGCTCGTGCCGCTGCTGGCCGTGACGGCGTCGGTCGTCCTCAACGTGCAGCTGATGTTCATCTCCGGTCACGACTCCACCGCGGTCTCGGTGGCTCTGGCCTGCGCGTCGCTGATCGGCGTGGTGCTGTCGTTCTGGCTGGGTCGCCGGATCGCGCAGGGGTCGCGGCACCTCACCAGCGCGATGCGCGATCTCGGCTCGGGCGCCGAGGCACGGGCCGGAGCCGACCGCGAGCGCGCTGTCCCCCGCGACGCGCAGCCCGGTGAGATGGCGTCCCTCGCCGACGAGCTGGAGGCCACCCGCGACCGGCTGGCGAGTGCCCAGCAGCGGGCGAGCGCCCTCGAGGACAGCCGCCGCGAGCTCGTCGCCTTCCTGTCGCACGACCTGCGGACCCCGCTCGCCGGGCTGCGGGCACTGTCCGAGGGGCTCGAGGACGGGGTGGTCGAGGACCGGCCCGAGGCGCTGCGACAGATGCGGCAGACCGTGGACCGGATGACCGGGCTGGTGGGCGACCTGTTCGAGCTATCCCGCCTGCACTCCGCGCCGGCCAGCCGACCGCTGGCCCGGGCCATGGTGAGCCTCGTCGAGCTGACCAACGACGTCACCGGGGAGCTCGCCGCCCACGCGCGTCGCCGGGATGTCGTCCTCCGGCTCGACTCACGCGGCGGGGACGACCGGCTTGCGGTCCGTGGCAACGGTGACGAGCTGGCCCGTGCGCTGACCAACCTCGTCGGCAACGCGGTCCGCCATACCCCTCCCGGTGGCACCGTCGTCGTGTCGGCCGCCCGCGCTGACGACGGCCGGATCGACGTCGCTGTCACCGACGGGTGTGGCGGGATCCCCGCCCGCGACCTAGATCGGGTCTTCGACGTGGGGTGGCGGGCTACGCCCGAACGTGACGCCACCGACGCCGGGGCCGGCCTCGGGCTGGCCATCGCCAAGGGCGTCATCGAGGCCCACGCGGGGTCGATCGCGGTGGAGAACGTGCCCGGCGGATGTCGGTTCGACGTGGTGCTGCCCCGTGACGGGGCGGCCTGACCCGAAGCGACCAGCGACACCTAGGCGCCGAGGTCCTGGACCCCCTCGGCCAGCAGTATGCGGGCGTGCCAGCCCAGCCGGTCGGCGATGCGGTCGCTGGAGGCGGTGATGTGCCGCACGTCGCCGAGGCGGAACTCTCCCGTGACGACCGGATCCGGTCCGCGCCGGGCCGCCGACAGCGCCCGCGCCACGTCGCCGATTGTGCTCACGACTCCCGAACCCACATTGAGCGCGCCGTGCCCCGCCGTGTCTGCGCAGACGGCGGCAACGAAGGCGTCGGCGACGTCGTCGACGTGCACGAAGTCCCGGCGTTGGCCCCCGTCCTCGAAGACCCGCGGCGGCTCACCGCGGTCCAGGCGCGAGAGGAACATCGACGCCACACCGGCGTACGGCGTGTCGCGGGGCATACCCGGCCCGTAGACGTTGTGCAGCCGCAGCGAGACCGCCGCTCCCCCGGTCTCCCGCGCCCACGCGGACGCGAGGTGCTCTTGAGCGACCTTCGTCGCTGCATACGTGTTGCGCGGGTCGAGCGGTGAGTCCTCACTGACCAGGCCCGGCGTCAGCGGGTCCCCGCACAGCGGACACGGCGGTTCGAACCGGCCGCGTTCGAGATCCTCGGTCCGCCGTGGACCAGGGGGCACCACGCCGTGGTCGACGCAGGTGTAGCGGCCCTCGCCGTAGACCACCATCGAGCTGGCCTGGACGACCCGGATCACCCGGGCGGCGGCACACGCGCGCAGCAGCACGGCCGTGCCCAGGTCGTTGCTGGACACGTAGTCGTCCATGTCGTCGACGTCGACGCCCAGCCCGACCTTGGCCGCCAGGTGGACCACAGCATCCGTCCCCCCGAGCACCGCCGCCACGGCCGCGCCGTCGCGCACGTCGGCGACGACGAGCTCGACGCCCAACGCGCCCAGCCGGGAGCGGGCGACCTCCCCGTCGTCCCGGTGGACGTCAGGACGGAGGCTGTCGATGACGGTGACCGCATGGTCGTCCCGGCGCAGCGCGCGGATGACCGCCCCTCCGATGAACCCCGCGCCCCCGGTGACGAGGACTTGGAGTCCGGTCACGGGGTCTCCCCGGGGGTGATGACGTCGGTGACCCGTTGCCCGGCCGCACTGACACGGGCGGCGTCGATGACCGCGAGCACGTGCACGGCGTCCCGTGGGTCGACCGGCATGGCGGTCTGCGGGTCGGCACTCGAAAGTGCCCGGGCGACGTCCCGGTAGAAGTCGGCCTGGCCGCCCGGCAGCGCCGCGACGGGCTCGCGCTCGGATCCCCGGACGAGCCAGCCGAGGTGATGCTCGTCGGACGGCAGGAACTCGGTGAACGCGGTCTCCTCCACCCCCAGAGCGCCGACGACGAAGGCGGCCCGTGACCCGAGCAGCCGGACGGACGGGCCCGGAGCGGCGGCAAGAGAGGTCGATCCCAGGTGCGAGACGACGCCGGAGCGGTGGCGGCAGCTCAGGAACGCGGTGTCCTCGGAACGGGTCGTATGCGCGGCCAGCTCGGCGTAGACGGTCGCCACCGGACCGAAGAGAAGGACCGCCTGGTCGACCAGATGGCTGAAGAGGTCGAGCAGCACCCCCCCGCCTTCGTCCGCTGGGGCGTTCTCCCGCCACCGGTCCTTGGGCACGGGTCGCCAACGTTCCCAACGCAGCTCGGCGCGAACGATATCGCCCACCGCCTGGTCGAGCACGACCTGGGCCAACGTGTGGAACTCGGCGTCGTAGCGCCGGTTCTGGAAGACGGTCAGGGGCACGCCGGCGCGGGCGGCCGCGTCGACCGCCTCGAGGGCCGACGACGCGTCGACCCCCAGCGGCTTGTCCACCACCACGGGCACGCCCGCCTCGACGACCTGCTTGACCTGCTCGACATGGACGCCGGAGGGTGACGCCAGTACCACGAGGTCGACGCCGCCGCCCTCGAGGAGTGCGTCGAGGTCCGGCACGACCTTCGCCCCGGGTGCGTCCGCACGGACCTGGTCGCCGCGCTCGGGGCTGTTGGTCGCGACCACCGACAGCTCGAGACCGGCGGCGGCAATGAGCGGGGCGTGGAAGGTCCGACCGGCGGATCCGTAGCCGACCAGCCCGATGCGCGTCATGGGGCCAACGTAGTGGGGGCCATGTTTGTCGTGGTTGCATGGACGCATGGCCGGTCACGCACACGCCGACCGCCGACGGGACGGTGGCGGCCCACGGAACGCGGTGGTGGCCGCCGCCGCTGCGCTGGCCGCCGCGCTGGCCGCCGCTGCGCTCTCGGCGTGTACGGAGGCAGCGACGCAGGGGAGCCCGACGGCCAGGCCCACGACCTCAGTCGCGGCCGGCACCGCTGACACTGCACCTCGCCCCGCCGTGACCTCGACGACCTCGACGACCTCGACGACCTCGACGACCTCGACGACCTCGACGACCTCACCCCCGCCCTCCTCGCCGCCGTCGCCGTCCTCGACCTCGCCGCTTCCTCCCTCCCCGCCGGGCACGGAGTCGAGGGTCCTGCCCACCCCGAGCGGAGCGCCGACCTACTTCACCCCGGCCGACCCCACGTCGTATGCGATGAGTGGGCCCGTCGTCGTCGAACAGGCCAGGCAGGACCCGTTCTCCAACCTGCTCCAACGTGGCGCCCTCCACGCGCATCCCGTCGTCCTCGACGTGACCGGCCGTCCCGACGAGGCCTGGGTCCCCGGCACGGCGACCCTGCTCTTCGGCACCTGCCGGTGTCCGCAGCGGGGGTCGGGGCTTCGCCTGACCGTGGAGGACGGGTCAGCGATCCGCGACGCGGGCGGCGGCGCCGTGGGGATCCGCGGCACCTTCCACGCCGTCGTGACCGCTAGCGACGCGGTCACCCTGCGCTCCGCGGGATGACCTGTCTCAGGCTCCCTCAGCCGACGTACTCGTAGTGCTGGTAGTCGAGATAGCTCGCGCCCCACTGAAAGCCGTTGTTCTGGAAGGCAACGGTCATCGCCGAGCCCGAGAACAGCATCCCCACGCGCACGTTGGACCGGTCGACATACTCGGTCGTCGGCCACCAGTGCTGGGCGTAGTAGGGGTTCTCGACCGTGTTGACGTCGACCGCGATGCCGTAGGAGTGCGGTGAGAGCCCCGTGCCCCCCGTCACCTGGCGACAGTTGAAGCCCGAGGTGTTGTCGGCTGCCATCGCCGTCGGGTCGTCGCCGCCGAAGTAGTCGACCCGCCACATCTGGCGGATCGGGAAGCGGTCGGCGAGGGCGGCACCGAAGATCGATGCCAGGCGACCGGCGAGGTCGGATCGGATGATGATCTCGCCCCGGTGGACGGCGTTGTCGAAGCCCCAGTAGTTGAGCCGGATGAGGGTCAGCGACTCCGGAGC
>JALZBI010000499.1 GCA_030947565.1 Actinomycetota bacterium | reverse complement strand
GGCTTTCAGCCTCACCGTGCGGTAGCCACGAGGGCCCGTCCGGTCGCGAGGCGTCGGTCGTTGCCGCGGCCCGGGCGGAGCGGCAGATCAGGTACCAGCGGCCGTGCCGGACGACGACGGCCCAGGGATCGACGGTCGCGTCCCACTTCGAACCCCAGCCCGAGCGGTATCGGACCTGCACCTGCCGGTGCTGCCCGCACGCCGGCACGAGGACGATCGTCGTCACCGGGTCCGGTCGAGTGGCGCCTCGGTCGGGGGCCGGGGCGGTCGTCTGCCGGATGGCTTGGACCTGCTGGGCCACCGGTGCCGGAAGGAGTCGCGCGATCTTGCCGAGGGCCGCGCCGACGGGGGCGTCGCATCCCGCTCCGCCGAGATCCCGGGCGAGTCCTGGAGCAGCTGACGGCACCGCAGGGCGCGCACGGTGGGTTCGACTCGTCCACCCGGGCAGCCGGGCAAGAGATGCGGAGGGGATCCGTCCGCAGCGGCCTCTAGGTTCTTCCTCATGAGCAATCCGGCCCCGCCCCCGAGAGTCGACCCACCCTGGGAGCCTGCGTTGGCCGGCACCGAGCTCGAACACCTCGTCGCGATCGCGGGAGCGGCTCGAGACGGCGCTCGCCGACAGCGGCCTGGACCAGCCCGCAGCCGAGACCCGGCGTGGACGGTGGCCGGTCCAGCCTCAGGCGGATGCTGTTCGACCTCGTGGAGGAGTACGGGCGGCATACAGGGCACACCGATCTCAACCGGGCGATCGACGGCCTCGTCGGGAGCACCCGCCCGGTGACTGGCGGGCCTGACGCGTCATCCACTCGACCCATCCCTTCCACTCAAGGAGCGACCGGCATGGCCGAGGTTCTGCTGTTCCACCACACCCAGGGACTCACGCCCGGGATCACCGCGTTCGCCGACCGCGCACGGGCAGCCAGACACACCGTGCACACTCCCGACCTGTTCGGGGGGCGCACGTTCGGGTCGACCGAGGAGGGGGTCGCCTTCACCCAGTCGGCCGGCGCACCGGACGTCGACGCGCTCGTGGACGAGGAGGTCGTCCGGCTGCCCGAACATCTCGTGTACGCCGGTTTCTCCTTCGGCGTCATGTCGGCGCAACGCCTGGCCCAGACCCGGGCCGGAGCGGCGGGGGCGCTGCTGTTCGAGTCGTGCCTCCCGATCAGTGGTGAGTGGTCGTTCGGCCCGTGGCCCGAGGCCGTCCCCGTGCAGATCCACGGCAAGGACGCCGACCCGTTCTTCGCCGGCGAGGGTGACGTCGAGGCGGCTCGCCAGATCGTCTCGGTCGCGCCTGACGCGGAGCTGTTCACCTACCCGGGTGACCAGCACCTGTTCATGGACTCGTCGCTGGCGTCCTACGACGCGGAGGCGACGGCGCTGGCGACCGAGCGGGTGTTGGCCTTCCTCGACCGGGTCTGAACCCTCCTCCCCTGCCATGGATCAGCCGTCGGCGGTGGAGGGGTGAGGTCTGTGGGTCTCGCGTTGACGAGTGCAGGAGTGCGCCCTCTCAGCTGGTCGACGACCGGCCACCCCGCCAGGCGGGGCAACACCCCGGACCTGGATGCGGCCAAAACCCCTTCTGCGACGCGGCGCCGGGTGTAGACCAGATCCCGTTCGGCCCCCGGGGGGCCACGAGCGGAAGTGAAGGGCTCATGGGAACAGCCGTGCGTCTGAGGGTTCTGGGGACCCTCACCGTCGCCGCAGCGCTTGCGCTCTCAGGTGGACCGGCGAACGCCGCCGCGTCCAGCGCGGCGCCTTACACATGTACCGGCGGTGAGATCCCCTCGGGGACCTATGCCAGCCTCACCGTCACGGGCGAGTGTGCCGTGGTCGCCGACGCTGTGATCAACGTCGTCGGCAACGTCAACGTCGCCGCGGGTGCCGTGCTCGACGCGCAGAGCGCACCGTCGACCGTCACTATCGGACGCAACGTCACCGGCGGTTCTGGCTCCATCGTCGGCCTGGGCTGCCAGCCACCCGCCTACACAGGCAACTCGGCCCACACCTGCACCGTCGAGCCGGCCAAGCACTCCACCATCACCATCGGCGGGAACGTCACGGTGACCGGCGGGCGAGCCGTGCTGTTGAACGGGGTCACCG
>JALZBI010000149.1 GCA_030947565.1 Actinomycetota bacterium | reverse complement strand
GTTGCGGAAGTCACCGCTGGTCGGGTCGGTGAGCAGCCGGGTCTCGCACCCGCGCTGCTCGGCGATGACGGGGGCGTTGACGTAGGAGACCTGCTCTTCGACGACGTCCTGGAAGAGGCCCTTGAGCGCCGAGAGGCGCCATACCGAGACGTCGTGCTCGGTGATCTCGCCATGCACGTCGATGTCGAGGTGCACCGGCACCTGACCGGCGACGGCGGTGAAGATGCGGCCTAGCTTCTCGACGAGGGCGATGCCGGGGCGCACCTCCTCGTCGATCGCTCCCCCGGCGACGTTGACGGCGTCTGGAACGAGGGCGCCCCCGAGGGCGAGGCGCACGGAGCGGGCCACGGATACGCCCGCCTTCTCCTGGGCCTCCTCGGTCGACGCTCCGAGGTGCGGCGTCACGACGACCGACTCGTGTTCGAAGAGGGGCGACTCGGTGGTCGGCTCCTTGGCGAAGACGTCGAGACCGGCGCCGGCAACCCGCCCGTCACGGATCGCGTCGGCCAGCGCCTGCTCGTCGACGATTCCCCCCCGGGCCGCGTTGATGATGCGGACGCTGGGCTTGACCTTCGTCAGCGCCTCCACGCCGATGAGGCCCACCGTCTCAGGGGTCTTCGGCAGGTGCACCGTGATGAAGTCGGACTCCTCCAACAGCTCGTCGAGCCCCACGAGGCGGGCGCCGAGCTGGCCGGCCTTGGCCGGCGAGGTGTAGGGGTCGTAGGCGATGAGCGTCACTCCGAAACCCTTGAGCCGCTCGGCGACCAGCGCGCCGATCCGCCCCAGGCCGACGATGCCGACAGTCTTGTCGAGCAGCTCGACACCGCCGTACTGGCTCCGCTTCCACGCCCCGCCCTTGAGCGCGGCGCTGGCGGGCGCGATGTTGCGGGCACTCGCGAGCAGTAGCCCGATGGCGAGCTCAGCCGCCGACGTGATGTTGGAGGTCGGGGCGTTGACCACCATGACGCCGGCCCGCGTGGCCGCGGGGACGTCGACGTTGTCAAGTCCGACACCCGCGCGGGCGATGACCTTGAGCCGGGTGCCGGCCGCGATGGCCTCGGCGTCCATCGTGGTGGCCGACCGGATGAGCACCGCGTCGACGTCGGCGAGCGCGGACAGCAGCTGGGCCCGGTCGGCGCCGTCGGTGTGCCGTACCTCGAAGTCGGGACCGAGTGCCTCGAGGGTGGCGGGCGAGAGCTCCTCGGCGATGAGGACGACGGGCTTGGTCACAGGAGGTCCAATCGGCGTACGGGGGTGGCGGGCGGCTCGGCACCGCGTTGTGCCGCGGAGATTCTAGGTCGGGTCAGTGCTGTCGCCCGGCCACGCCCACCATGTGGTTCAGCGCCGCGTACGCGTCCGGTCCACGACCATCCGCAGCAGGATGAATACACAGATCAGCACGAGGGCGACCCCCCCGACGACGAGCGGGCGCACCCTCGACACGGTCAGCAGGAGGCCGACGACGAGTGTCCCCACGAGCAGGGCCCACGGGCGCCACTCACGGGACGGCTGCGGTGCGGGCACCGGCTCACTCTAGGGCCCGGCGCTACCGCCCCCCTGACCCGCCGGGGCGGCCTGCCCGGCCCGGTGCCGGCCGACCAGACACCAGGCCAGGGCGACGACGACCAGTCCGCCGGCGAACCCGACGACCCCCGTCCAGGACTGCGCGGCAAACGCGACGCCGGCCACCCCGCCCAGGACCGAGGAGCCGAGGTAGTACGCCAGCACGTAGAGCGAGCTCGCCTCCGCCCGGTGTCGGGTGGCGTGGGCGCTGACCCAGCCGCTGGCCACGGCGTGCGCGCCGAAGAACCCGGCGGTGAAGGCCAGCATGCCGGCGAGGATGACCGCGAGCTGGTCGACCACGGTGACCGCGAGTCCCGCCAGGCAGACGGCCTCGCAGCCGAGCAGTATGCGTCGGCGGCCGAACCGGTCGGCCATCCGGCCGGCGAGCGCCGACGAGAAGGTGCCCGAGAGGTAGAGGAGGAACACCAGCCCGACGAGCGAGGCCGTGAGTCCGAACGGGTCGGCGATGAGCCGGAAACCCAGGATGTTGTAGACGCCGACGAAGCAGCCCATCAGGAGGAACGCCGTGGCGTAGAGCATGACCAGCAGCGGATCGCGCAGGTGGCCGCGAAGGTGCTCAGTGGTGGCGCGAATCCCGTGCTGCTGGCGCTGGAAACGGCGCGAGCGCGGTGCGGTGCGGATGAAGTCGACGGTGAAGGCGAGCGACAGGAGAGCCGCCGCCTCGAGGGCCCAGCGCCACGTGGTGACGTCGAGGACGACGGCGGCCAGCACCCGGCCGACCAGCCCGCCGACGGTGGTGCCCGCGATGTAGCGGCCCATCGCCGCGCCGAGGTCCTCCCCCGCGACCTCTTCGGCGAGGTAGGCCATCGCCGTTGCGGGGACGCCGGCGAGCACCAGGCCCTGGAGCGCCCGCCCGGCGACCAGCAGCCCCATGGTGGGCGCGAGCGGGACGACGAGACCGATGACGACGGAGGCGACCGCCGACACCGACATCACGCGGACCCGGCCGAAGCGCTCGGACAGGACGCTGGCCGGGATCACCGCCAGCGCAAGCATTCCCGTCGTGGCCGAGACGGCCAGCGTGGCCCCCGCCGGTGTCAGCGCGAACTCCGCAGCCAGCTCCGGCAGCACAGCCTGGACGGCGTACATCGCGACGAACGTCGTCATGCCGGCAGCGAACAGCGCCAGGGTGATGCGCCGGTAGGCCGCGTCACCGCGCCGGTAGCCGTCAGCCATCACGGGCGAGTGTAGGCCCGGCCGCCCCACCGTTGGGGGGGCAGCCGGGCCGACGGACGAGGCCGAGCCTCAGCGGGCCGCTGACCCCTCGACGTAGTCGCTGTCGGAGTCCTTGATCCAGCTCATCAACCCGCGCAGCTCCTTCCCGGTGGACTCGATCGGGTGCTGAGCACCCTTCTCCCGCAACGCTTTGAACTCGGGCGCGCCAGCGTCCTGGTCGTCGATGAAGCGCTGCGCGAAAGCCCCGCTCTTGATGTCGACGAGGACCGCCTGCATGTTCTCCTTGACGTGGGGGTCGATGACCCGAGGCCCGGAGACGTAGTCGCCGTACTCAGCCGTGTCGGAGATCGACCAGCGCTGCTTGGCGATACCGCCCTCGATCATCAGGTCGACGATGAGCTTGAGCTCATGGAGGCACTCGAAGTAGGCCACCTCGGGCTGGTAGCCGGCCTCGGTGAGGGTCTCGAACCCGTACATGACCAGCTGGGACGCGCCGCCGCAGAGCACGGCCTGCTCGCCGAACAGGTCGGTCTCGGTCTCCTCGGTGAAGGTCGTCTTGATGCCGCCCGCCCGCAGGCCGCCGATGGCCTTGGCGTAGGACTGGGCGAGGTCCCAGGCCGTGCCGGACGGGTCCTGCTCGACGGCGAGGAGCACGGGCACCCCACGGCCGTCGGCGTACTCGCGCCGCACGAGGTGGCCAGGACCCTTAGGGGCGACCATGAGGACGTCGGACCCGGCTTCGGGCTTGATGTAGCCGAACCGGATATTGAACCCGTGGCCGAAGAGCAGGGCGGCGCCGTCCTTGAGGTTCGGCTGGATCTCGCCCGCGTAGACGTGGCGCTGGACCTGGTCGGGCGTGAGGATGACGACGAGGTCGGCCTCCTTGACCGCGTCGGCGACGCTCTTGACGGTGAGGCCCTCGGCCTCCGCCTTGGCCCTGCTCTTGCTGCCCTCGGCGAGGCCGACGCGGACGTCGACGCCGGAGTCGCGCAGGTTGAGCGCGTGCGCGTGGCCTTGGCTGCCGTAGCCGATGACGGCGACCTTCTTGCCCTGGATGATGGACAGGTCGGCATCGTCGTCGTAGAACATCTCGGCCATGGTGGCCAGCTCCTATCGTGGGGTTCGGTTGTCGGACAAACACTCTCAGGTATGCGCGGCATACCTGAGGCGGGTAGGTCAGGCTCGACGCTCAGGCACTGCGCAGGCTCCGGTCGGTGATCGAGCGCGGCCCGCGGCCGACGCCAACGACGCCCGACTGGACGAGCTCACGGATGCCGAACGGCTCGAGGACGTGCAGGAGCGCCTGGACCTTCTCCGACTTGCCGGTGCACTCGATGGTGAGGCTGTCGGACGAGACGTCGATGACCTTGGCCCTGAACAGCTCGACGTCCTCGAGGATGCTCGACCGGTTCGTCGAGTCGGCGCGCACCTTGACGAGCACGACCTGACGCTGCACCGAGTGGTGCTCGTCGAGCTCGACGACCTTGATCACCTCGACGAGCTTGTTGAGCTGCTTGGTGACCTGCTCCAACGGCAGCTCGTCGACGTCGACGACGACGGTCATCCGGGAGACGTCGGAGTGCTCGGTGGGACCGACGGCGAGCGAGTCGATGTTGAAGCCGCGCCGCGAGAACAGTCCGGCGATCCGGGTCAGGACGCCGGGCTTGTCCTCGACCAGGACGGACAGGGTGTGCTTGGACATGTCGTGTCTCCTGCCGTCAGTCTTCGCGGTCCCACACGGGGGCCTGCCCGCGGGCGTTCTGGATCTTGTCGTTGCTGACACCGGACGGCACCATCGGCCACACCATGGCGTCAGGGTGGACGACGAAGTCGATGACGACCGGCCGGTCGTTGCACGCCAGCGCCTGCCGGATGACGTCGTCGACCTCCTCCTGCTTCTCGGCACGCAGACCGAGGCAGCCGTAGGCATCAGCCAGCTTGACGAAGTCCGGGACGCGGCGCTGGACCCCGTCGTTCTCGCTGCTCGTATGCAGGTCCGTGTTGGAGTAGCGCTCGTTGTAGAAGAGCGTCTGCCACTGGCGCACCATGCCGAGGCTCGAGTTGTTGATGATGGCGACCTTGATGGGAATTCCGTTGATGACGCAGGTGGCGAGCTCCTGGTTGGTCATCTGGAAGCAGCCGTCGCCGTCGATCGCCCAGACCACCCGGTGCGGCTCGCCGACCTTGGCGCCCATCGCGGCGGGCACGGAGTAGCCCATGGTGCCGAGCCCGCCGGAGTTGAGCCAGGCGTTGGGCCGCTCGTACTGCACGTACTGCGCCGCCCACATCTGGTGCTGTCCGACGCCGGCGACGTAGACCGCCTCGGGGCCGGTGAGCTGGCCGATCCGCTCGATGACGTACTGCGGCTCGAGCCGGTCGGGATAGTCGGTGTAGCCGAGGGGGAAGGTGGCCTTCCACTCCTGCGTCGTCGCCCGCCACTCCGGGTAGTCCAGTGGCGGGGTCTCGTCGCTGCGGATGGCGGCGATGAGGTCGCGGATGACCTCCTTGGCGTCGCCCACGATGGGCACGTCGGCCACCCGGTTCTTAGAGATCTCCGCCGGGTCGATGTCGGCGTGGATGACCTTGGCCCCGGGGGCGAACGTCGACAGCTGGCCGGTGACCCGGTCGTCGAACCGCGCGCCGAGGGTGATGAGCAGGTCGGACTTCTGCAGGGCGGTAACAGCGGCGACGGTGCCGTGCATCCCGGGCATACCGAGGTTGAGCGGGTGCGAGTCGGGCACCGCACCGCGCGCCATCAGGGTCGTGACGACCGGGATCTGGGTCAGCTCGACCAGCTCGCGGAGCTGGTCGCTCGCGCCGCTGCGGATGACCCCGCCGCCGACGTAGAGCACGGGGCGCTGGGCCGCAGCCATCAGGCGGGCGGCCTCGCGGATCTGCTTGGTGTGCGGGCGGATCACCGGGCGGTATCCCGGCAGGTCGATCTGCGGCGGCCACGAGAACGACATGACGCCCTGGAGGGCGTCCTTGCTGATGTCGACGAGCACGGGTCCAGGACGCCCGGTGGCGGCGATGTGGAACGCCTCGGCGAGCGCGCGCGGGATCTCCTGCGCGTCGGTGACGAGGTAGTTGTGCTTGGTGATGGGCATGGTGATGCCCCGGATGTCGGCCTCCTGGAAGGCGTCCGTGCCGATCGACTTGCTCGAGACCTGGCCGGTGATGGCGACGACCGGCATGGAGTCCATGTAGGCGTCGGCCAGCGGGGTCACCAGGTTGGTCGCACCCGGGCCGGACGTGGCCATGCAGACGCCGACGCGGCCGGTCGCCGCGGCATACCCCTCGGCGGCGTGGCCCGCGCCCTGCTCGTGGCGCACGAGGATGTGGCGCACCGAGGTCGAGTCCATCAGCGGGTCGTAGGCCGGCAGGATCGCGCCCCCGGGGATGCCGAAGACGGTGTCGACGCCGAGCTGCTCTAGCGAGCGCACCAGCGCCTGTGCGCCGGTG
>JALZBI010000498.1 GCA_030947565.1 Actinomycetota bacterium | reverse complement strand
GTTCCGCAGAGGCCACCGACGGCATACGGTGACGGCATGGTCGCCATGGTCGTCGTCGAGCTCGAGTTCACGGACAGCAGCGAGACCGCTCCGCGCATGGCGCTCCGCCCCCGACATCGCGAGATCATCAGCCAGCTGCATGCCGGCGGGGAGGTCACGCTCGCCGGCCCCTTCGACGACGGGAGCGGGTCAATGGTCGTCTTCACGACCGATCGCGCCCGCGTGGACGAGGTCCTCGCCTCGGACCCGTACTACTCGGCGGCAGGAGTCACGGTCGTCTCGGTCCGTGAGCTGACCCCCCTGGTCCCGGCCGACCACCCGTAGACGCCGACCGACCGGCAAAGGTGACGATATGGGCTTCCCCGAGAACGTTCTGACCCACGACGAGAGGGTCGAGCGCGACCTGCACCCGCACTGGCAGGTCGTCGTGCCCGCCACGATCGTGGGCGTGATCCTTACGGCGGGGGCGATCTACATCGCCTACCGCACCCCTGATGACAGCACCGGCAACTGGATCCAGTGGATCACCGTCGCGGTGGCGGTGCTGCTCGGCATCCCTCTCGTCATCGTGCCCTTCATGCGCTGGCGAACGACCCGTTACGTGATCACCACGCACCGGGTCATGCTGCGCCAGGGCATCGTCAACAAGTCGGGCAAGGACATCACCCTGTCGAAGATCACCGACGTCAGCTATGACCGCCGGATCCTCGACCGCTTGGTGGGGTCGGGCACCTTGAGCATCGAGTCGGCCGGCGACAGTCCCAACGAGCTGTTCCGGGCGATTCCGCACAGCGACCGGGTGCAGCAGCTGATCAACCGCCTCATCGACGAGGACGCCAACAAGCGGGCCATGCGGATGGTGGCCCGTTCCACCGGCGACGACACGCCCTCCGCCGACACCGAGGCCCCGACCACGAAGATCACCCCCACGACCGCTCACGCGCCGCACGAGCTCGAGGACCCCCGGACCGAACGGCCTGACCCGAGCGCCGGGGAGACCGGGCGGGTCGGCGAGGACCCGGAAGGCCGTCGGTGACCGGCGGTATGCCAGACGGCCCGGCCGCCACCGAGGCGTTCCGGCGGGCGCGCAACCAGCTCATAGGGTGGCGCGGCGACCACCGCGGCGCAGTCGAGGGCTTCCGCTGGCCGGACGTCGGAGACCGGTTCAACTGGGCGGTCGACTGGTTCGACGCCATCGCTCGGGACAACCAGTCGCCCGCTCTCGTCATCGTCGAGGAGGCCGACGCCGCGGCCGGCCGCGCGCCGTCGTCGTGGTCGTTCGACACCCTTGCGCGTCGCTCGGACCAGGTCGCCGCGCTGCTCACCCGGCAGGGGGTCCGCAGGGGCGACGCCGTCATCGTCATGCTCGGCAACCAGGTCGAGCTCTGGGAGTCGATGCTGGCCATCATCAAGCTCGGCGCGGTCATCATGCCCACGACGACCGCGGTGGGCGCAGCCGACCTTCGCGACCGGGTCGAGCGGGGCGGGGCCCGGTTCGTCATCGCCAACCTCGCGGACACGACGACCTTCGCCGACGTGCCGGGTGACTACGGCAAAGTCGCGGTGACCCGCGGGGCGGGGGCGCCCGAGGGCTGGGAGTCGCTCGACGCGGCCTACCGCCTCGACGTGCCGCCGGCCGAGCATCCGGGCACCGCGCCGGGTGACCCCCTCCTGCTCTACTTCACGTCGGGGACCACGAGCAAGCCCAAGCTCGTCGAGCACACGCAGGTGTCCTACCCGGTGGGGCACCTGACAACCATGTACTGGCTGGGACTCGAGCCCGGCGACGTCCACCTCAACATCTCCTCGCCGGGCTGGGCCAAGCACGCGTGGTCGTGCTTCTTCGCGCCGTGGAACGCCGAGGCCACCGTCTTCCTCTACAACTACACGCGGTTCGACCCTCCGGCGCTGCTGAAGGTGGTGCGGGAGAACGGCGTCACGTCGATGTGCGCGCCGCCCACGGTGTGGCGGATGCTGATCAACGCCGACCTGTCGGGCGGCCCGGGCCAGCTGCGTGAGGTCATCGGCGCCGGTGAGCCGCTCAACCCCGAGGTCATCGAGCAGGTACAGAAGGCGTGGGGCCTGACGTTGCGTGACGGCTACG
>JALZBI010000497.1 GCA_030947565.1 Actinomycetota bacterium | reverse complement strand
GGGCGGCACAGGCCAGGCGGGGTATGCCCGGAGCCGCCGCAACCGACGGCGCACCGGCCGACGGGCCCGAGGACGCTCTCGACGTGGAGCCGGACGCGGCCGGTTCGCCGCCGGCGGTCGGGACGACGGTGGCGCTCGCGGTGCTCGTCGGACTGTCGGCCTATGCCGGGTCCACGCCGACGGCGCTGGCCGTGGCCTTCGCCGCCGTCGTCATGGTGTGGGGGTGGGCAGAGCTCACCGACGCCCCCAGCCCCCGCTCGGCGACGGCGGTCGTCGGCTTCGGAGCCCTGGCCATCTGCCTCGCGGTCGTCCTGACCCGATCCGAGCCCTACCTCGTCTGGGCGCCCGCAGCCGTCGCGGTGAGCGTCGTCGCGGCGTTCCTGCACCAGGTGCTCCGTCGTGGCGGCCGACCCCGGCTGACGGCGGGCGTGGCCTCGTCCGTCGCCGCCCTGGCCATCACCGCGTGCGGGGTCCCCCTCATCCCGCTGCCCCTCGGCAGCCCGGGACCTGGCTGGGTGGCCGTGGCCATGGCCGCCGTCGCCCTCACCGCGGTCCTCACGCTGGGCGCCCGCCGACCCCGGCTCCGACCGTGGGTCCTTCTGGCCAGCGCGGTGCTGGGCACCGCGGTCGCCGTGTTGGCCGCGGTGGTGCTCAAGGGCATACCGCTGCTCGGCGCGGCCGTCCTCGGGCTGCTGGTCAGCGCCGTGGTCCACGTTCTGTCGCGCGTCCTGCTGGCCCTGCCCGGAGCGCGCACCGCCCAGGCGGCCATCTCGGTCGGGGCCGCCACGGTGCTCGTCGCCGGGGTCTTGACCTACCTCGTCGCGCGGGTCGCCTCGGGCTGACCCCGCGGGTCGACCCGGCTCCGGTCAGTACACCAGGGCCTGGACCCCCGGCTCCAGGACCTCCTCGACGAACGACGCCGCCCCGGCGATCCGGGCGCCGGGTAAGAGGTCCTCGTCGGTGAGGTCGCGCCGGGCTGCGCACTGGGTGCAGACCGTGACCTGGCCGCTCGCCAGCAGCGCGTCGCGCAGGTCGGCGAGCGGCGCGGTGTACGGCAGGTCGAACGCCTCCGCGGTGCCGGGGACCGCAAGCCACGTCGCCTCGCCGGTCAGCCACACGCTGACCTCGGCGCCACTGGCGAGGGCGGTCGCGGCCACGGTGACGCCCTGGGAGAAGCGCTCGGGAGCCTCGCCCCCGCAGGTGATCTTGACGACGAGCCGGCGGGGCGGGCCGGCGGCGCTGGACGGGGCGGGGCTGTCGGCCGAGGTGGTCACGAGGGCAAGGCTACGATTCGGGGGTGTTCGAGCTGGATGTCGACCTGCCGGAGCGGCTGCGCCCTCTCGCCTGGATGATCGGCACCTGGGAGGGTGCGGGCGTCGTGGGCTACCCGACGATCGAGTCGGCCAACTTCGGCCAGGAGGTCGTCTGCCGGCACGACGGCCGCGGCTTCCTCGAGTGGCACAGCCACACCTGGCTGCTGGACCCGGACACCGGCGAGAAGGTCCGCCCGCTCGCCACCGAGCTGGGTTTCTGGCGGCCCCAGGAGGACATGCGCCAGGTCGAGCTGCTCCTCAGCCATCCGACCGGAGTGGTCGAGATGTACTACGGCACGATGGAGCCGGCCAAGGTGGAGCTGCGCACCGACGGGGTCATGCGCAGCCCCCACGCCAAGGAGTACAACGCCGCAAGCCGGCTCTACGGCCTTGTGGAGTCGCAGCTGTTCTGGGTCATGGACATGGCGGCGGTGGGCCAGGAGCTGCAGAGCCACGTGTCGGCGCAGCTGAAGCGGGTGTCCTGAGGTCGCCGTGAGCCAGGTCGGCGATCTGGGCGAGACCCTTCGGGCGCACGGGATGCGCCTCACTCCGCAGCGTCGGCGCATCGCCGACGCGTTGTCGGGGCTCGAGCACGGCACCCCCGATGCCATTGCTGCCCGGGTCGCCGTGGACGGCGGCCCGGCCCTTCCGCTCTCGACGATCTACCGCGGGCTGGACGCCCTCGAGGAGCTCGGGCTCGTCTCGCACACGCACCTCGACCACCGAGCGCCGACCTACCATCTCGCCGACCACGCCACCCACATCCACCTCGTCTGCCTGGGCTGCCGCTCGG
>JALZBI010000017.1 GCA_030947565.1 Actinomycetota bacterium | reverse complement strand
GGGCCACGAGTGCCGCGTCGGCCCGCACGACGCGCTCGCCGGACGTGACGGTCACCCCGTCGGCGTCGCCCACGGCGTGGAGCACCGGACGTCCGACTTCGAGGACCACGCCGTGCTCCTCGTGCAGCGCCCGGAGCCGCGCGCTCACCGGCTCGCCCACGGCCGCCACCATCGGCTCGTCCGGGCCGACGACCACGACGTCCGCCACACCGATCGACCGGGCCGCGGCGGCCACCTCCAGGCCGAGGAACCCGGAGCCGACCACCGCGAGCCGCCGGCTCGTCCGGAGGGCCGTACCGAGACGCTGGGCGTCGTCGAGGGTGCGCAGGGCCAGCACGCGGGACCCGAGCGAGGCCCACCCGGGCACGACGGCGTGGCTGCCGGTCGCGACGACGATCTCGTCGGCGCCCAGCACGGTGCCGTCCTCGAGGGTCACGGTGCGCCCGGCCACGTCCAGGCTCCGGGCGGCGACCCCGAGCCGCAGGTCGATGTCGAGGTCGTGCACGGCCTGGGCGCTGGTCAGGGCGGCCCGCTCGTGCGGCCAGGTGCCGAGCAGCACCTGCTTCGACAACGGCGGCCGGTCGTACGGCAGGTGCCGCTCGGCGCCCACCAGCGCGATAGCGCCGTCGAACCCGGACCGCCGCAGCTCGTCGAGGACGGTGAAACCCGCCACGCCGGCGCCGACGACGAGCACCCCACGGGGCGGCCTCACGCGACGACGTGGATGGCGCGCGCGGGGCAGACGCGCTCCGCCTGTACCGCGTCCGCCACATCGCCTGCTCCGGGCTGGCGCAGGAGGATCACGGTCCCGTCCTGGTCGTCCTGGTCGAACAGCTCCGGGGCGGCCAGCACGCACTGACCGCCGCCCACGCACCGGTCGACGTCGACCTCGACGGTACTCATGGGTCGCTCATCTGACGCTGTTCGGGCGTTCACCACGTCACCGGCAGCGACTCGACGCCGACGAGGTTGGTCCGCTTGAACGGCACCTCGCCGGCCGGAACGGCCAGCCGCAGGGTCGGTATGCGCCGCAGCAGGGTCTCGAGGACGATGCCGAGCTCGAGCCGGGCGACGGGCTGCCCCAGGCACTGGTGGGGTCCGAAGCCGAACGCGACGTGGTGGCGGTTGTCGCGGTGGATGTCGAACCGGTCGGGGTCGGGAAAGGCCCGCGGGTCCTTGTTGGCCAGGGCCGGCCCGACGATGAGGCCGTCGCCGGCGCGGACCGCTTGGCCGGCGACCTCGACGTCCTGCATTGCGGTCCGCACGAGGATGAACAGCATGCTGATGTAGCGCAGCAGCTCCTCGATGGCGCCGGGCAGCAGAGCCGGGTCGCGGCGCACCTTGTCGAGCTGCTCCGGGTGGGTCAGCAGGACGTAGGTGCCGGTCGCGATCATCGTGGCCGTCGTCTCGTGGCCGGCGGTGAGCAGCAGCCGCAAACCGGCCACCAGGTCGGTCTGCTGGATGAGACCCGGCTCGAGCAGGTCGCGCACGGAGGCGGTGATGATGTCGTCGCCGGTCCCGCCGCGGGCCCGGTCGACGAGGCCCGACATGTACAACAGCAGGTCCTGGAAGGCGTGCTCCGCCTCGGCCGGGTCGCCGTCCATCCGGCTGCGCACCTCGGCCCGCTCCTCGTACCACTCGTGGTCCCCGTATGGCACGCCCACGAGTGTGCACATCGTCTGCGAGGCGATGGGCAGGGCGAGGTCACGGACGAGCTCGCCGTGGCCGGGCTGGACCAGCAGCGCGTCGACGGCGTCGTCGACGATCTGCTGGATGCGGGGCCGGAGGGCCGCCACCCGCTTGATCGTGAAGTAGCGCGTGAACAGCCGTCGGTGGTGGGTGTGCTCGGGCGGGTCCATGATCGTGAACGACGTCTCCGCGCGTTCGGCCGCCGCCCGGTTCGCCGACCCGGCGAACCGCCAGATCTCCGCGGAGCTGAAGCGGTCGTCGGAGAGCACTGTGCGGATGTCGTCGTAGCGCGTGACCAGCCACGCGGGCTGGCCGTCGTGCAGCTCGACGGGCACGAAGGGGCAGGTCTCCCGGAGCTCGGTCTGATGGAGGGGCGGGTCGAGCGGGCGCTCACGGGGGGACGGGAAGGACAGACGGCGCGGCGGCACCGCGCCATGCTAGATCGGGCCTGGCCGTCGGTCAACAAATGTGGAACGCTGTTTCACAACACATTCCGACCCGACCTCGGAGGCCCACCCGCATGAAGCTCATGACCATCTACGCCCACCCGGCCGACACCATCACCAACTGCGGCGGGGCGCTGGCCCGGCACGCCGACGACGGCGACGAGGTCGTTGCCGTCGTCCTGACCCACGGCGGGCGGATCCACCCGAACGCCTACGCGGAGGAGTGGCGCAAGGAGCACCCGGACGAGCACGTCATGGCCTCCGGTCTGGCGGAGATCGCCGCCAACAAGCGCCGCGAGCTGGAGCGCGCCGCCGAGATCATCGGCATCCGCGACCTCGTGCTGCTCGACCACGACGACACGATGACCACGGTGCACGAGGACGTGGTCGAGGAGGTCGCGGAACAGATCGCCCGTCACGCGCCCGACGTCGTCATCGCCGACTACCCCGCCAACGCGGTGATGACGCAGTCCTCGCACACCATCGCGACGATGACCGCGCTCGCGGCGATGGACCGGGCGGCCACCTACCTGAAGAACCTCGACGGGCGCGCCGAGGTGAACGTCCGTCAGGTGTTCTTCTCGGGGCTCCCGTCCATCGCGGCGGATGCGCTGGGCGGCTACGGCGTCCGTAACGACCTCCTCATCGATATCACCCCGGTGGTCGGCCGCAAGATAGCCGCCATGGACTGCTTCGCCAGCCAGGGCTACGACGGACCGTTCGCCCGCAAGGTGGTGGAGAGCAACAACGGCGAGTTCGGCCGGCTGGCGGGGGTGAACTTCGCCGAGGGCTACGTGCGGTACCGCAACGAGACGCACGACCGCTTCCCCTTGACGCAGGCGGCCCAGGAGGCCGACCCGCTGACCCGGCACGTGGCGTACTCCCAGGTCAACCTCCGCGAGGCGTACCCCGTGTCCTAGCTGGGCCTAGCCCGTCAGCGCGACGACCTGACCGGCACGCGTGCCGGTCAAGCGTCCGTCGTGAACGGCGAACCGGCCCGAGACGAGGACGTGGCGGACGCCGGTGCTCATCTGGTGGGGGCGCTCGAACGTCGCCGTGTCGCGCAGGGTCGGGAGGTCCAGGAGCACGAGGTCGGCCACCAGGCCCGCCGCGACACGGCCGCGGTCGGTGAGGCCGACCCGCGCCGCGGGGGCCGACGTGCAGCGGCGGACGGCGTCGGGCAGGTCGTCGCGGCCGTACTCCGAGAGGTAGCGCGGGAAGCACCCGTAGCAGCGCGGGTGCGGAGTGCCGCGACCCGTCGGGCCGGTCGGGTCGAGGGCCAGGCCGTCGGACGCGACGACGGTCGCCGGGTGGCGCAGCACCCGCTGTAGGTCGCGGGCGTCCCGGCCGAAGTAGACCCCCAGGGCCGAGGAGCCGTGGCGCCGCAGCAGGTCGAGCACCACGGCGTCGGCCGACTCGCCGCGCTCCGCGGCGATCTCGGTGACACGGCGGCCCACCACGCCGGGGTCGGCCGGTTCCGGCAGCCAGCTGACGACCGTCTCGTCCCAGCCGACGGCCCGATCGGCCCACTCCGCGAACAAGGCCCGGACCGTCGCCGGGTCGTCCAACCGCTCTTTCAGCGCCTCGTCGCCCCCGGCCTGCAGCTCGGCCGGAATCGCCTGTGCAAGAGGGGCGTTGCCGGCGAGGTAGGGGTAGATGTCGACGCCGACGTCCAGGCCGTCGCGGCGGAATTCATCGACCATCTCCAGCGCCCGCTGCACGCCGCCCCAGTTGCGCCGGCCGACCGACGCGAGGTGCGACACCTGCGTGCGGCAGCCCGTCGCCCGGGCGACGCGCAGGCACTGTGCGACTGACTCCAGCAGGTGGTCGGTGTAGTCGCGGATGTGCCAGGCGAACAACCGGTCGGCGGCCGCGACGGTGCGGCCCAGGGCGAGCAGCTCGTCCTCCTCGGCGAAGCACACCGGTGCGTAGACGAGGCCGGTCGACAGCCCGACCGCGCCGTCCTGCAGGCCTTCGGTGACGAGGCCCACCATCGTGTCGACCTCGGCCGGGGAGGAGGGTCGCGCGTCGAACCCGACCGCGGAGGCGCGCACCGGACCGTGCGGGACGAAGGTCAGGACGTTGAGAGCGGGTCGCGCGGCGGTGAGCCGCGCGAGGTAGCCGCGGACGGTGGTCCAGTCCAGTGCGACGTCCGGGTCGAGGTCGAGGTAGCCGGCGGCGGCGCGGATCGCACCGAGGTCGGCGCTCGACGTACGGGGGGCGACCCCGAGCCCGCAGTTGCCCACGACCTGGGTCGTCGTCCCCTGGCTGAGGGCGCTCGGGGCGAGCGGAGACGAGAGCAGGGTCAGGTCGCTGTGGGTATGGATGTCGACGAAGCCCGGGCCGACGACGAGGCCGGCCGCCTCGACGACCGTGCCGGCGCCATCGGCGAGCTCCCTCAGGTCGGGGGCGACGGCCACGATGCGGTCGGCGACGACGGCGACGTCCGCCCGCCGGACGGGTGTCCCGGTGCCGTCGACGACCAGCCCGCCGCGGATGAGGAGGTCGGTCATGCCCGCAGGTCCTCAGGGTCGATGACGTTGAGCATCGGCCGCCCGCTCGCCCGGCGCCGGGCGTTGTCGAGGAACAGCGCCCAGACCCGCCGGCCGTAGTAGGGACTGCCATCCGAGCCTGAGATGTGTGCGGTGACAAGGGTGTTGGGCGTCTCCCAGAACGGGTCGTCCAGCGGCATCGGCTGTCGGTAGTGGTCGTCAATGGCGGCGCCGCCAAGGTGTCCCGACCGCAGCGCCGCAAGGAGGGCGTCCTCGTCGACGACCCGGGCGCGCGCCGGGTTGAGCAGCAGCGCGCCGCGGGGCAGCGCCGCCAGGGCGGCCGCGTCGACGAGGCCGCGGGTCCCCGCGGTGTCGGGCACGGCGACGACCAGGGCGCGGATGCCCGAGTAGAAGGCATCACGCTCGCCGGGCCGGCCGAGCAGGAACCAGTGGTCCGGCTCCGGCACCGCCCCGGGCGCGCGGTCGAACGGGTCGAACCGGGCGCCGCGGTCGTGGTTGCGGCTGCGGGTCAGGACATGCACCGGCATTCCGAGCGGCTGGAGGAGGCGGGCGGTCTCGCGGCCGATGTTCCCGAAGCCGAGGAGGCCGACCGGCATACCGCGCAGCTCGGCCTGGTAAGCCTCCGCCCGGTCCCACCGGTGTTCGCGCTGGGCGGTCAGCATGTCCGGCAGCCGCCGACCGAGGGCCAGCAGCATCATCACCACCCACTCGGCGATGGGCCGGTCCTGCACGCCGCTGGCGTTCGTCACGACGACGTCGTCGGGCAGGGGCAGACCGCTCACCTGGCGGTAGCCGTGCGACCCCAGCTGCACCCAGGAGAGCCGGCCGAGGTCAGCGACGTTGGCCGGCGGCTGGTCGACGAACAGGACCGTGGTGCCCTCGCAGGCGACCCAGCCCCGGCCGGTGTCGACCGTCGTCACCGTCGCCCCGGGGAAGGCGGCTCGGACGCGGTCGAGATGCTCCTCCGCCCGCGGCTGGCCGATGGCGACGTGGTCCGGCACGTCAGCTCCTCATGACCTTGCCCGGCACCGAGGAGAACTCCTCGGCTCCGGGGCGGAAGGGGTATGCGGCTCGCGTGGCCTCGGTGAGATCCACGCCGAGGCCGGGGGCGTCGGGCCGCAGCACGCGGCCGCCCTCGAGCCGCAGTGAGTCTCGCCAGAGCTGGGTGTGCAGCGGGCCGGCCGCCGGGGGGACCTCCACGGTGACGACGTTGCCGCAGCCGAACGCGGCGTGCACGTTCTGCATGACGCCCACGCCGCCGGACCACGCGTGCGGTGCGACGCGGCGGTCGTGCTCGGCGAACAGCCGTCCTACCTCGACGAACCCGCCGATGCCGAGCCACGCAGCGTCGGGCTGGGCGACGGCGAAGGCATCCCGTTCGGCGAACGCCGCGAACTCCCCGACCGTGGACAGCTGCTCGCCACCGGCGACGGGGATCGCGCTGTGCCGTGTCAGCTCGGCATAGCCGGCGATGTCGTCGTAGGGCAGCGGCTCCTCGAAGAAGGTGAGGTTGTAGGGCGCGAGCGCGTGCAGCACCGCCTTCGCGGTGTCGACGTCCCACCGTTCCGGTCCCTCGCGGTGACCCATGTGACCGTCGAGGAGCAGGCCCAGGTCGGCGCTGAAGGTCTCGCGGAGCAGCGCCGCCTTGCCGACCTCGGTGTCGACGACGGCGGCGAGGCCCGTGGCCGGCACCTCGGCGCGCGTCGCGGAGTCGAGGTAGCCGGAGCTGAGCTTGACCGCCGGAAACCCGAGCCCGAGGTAGAAGTCGACCTTGCGCAGCAGGTCGTCGGTCGGCCACGGCGACGGGCCGCCGGTGGCGTACACCGGAAGGCTGGCGGGCGCGTCGGCGCTGAGCAGGCGGTGCACCGGCAGCCCGCGGACCTTGCCGAGGAGATCCCAGAGCGCACCCTCGATGCCGGCCAGCACTGCGGCGCCGAGACCCACGCGTCCCCAGTACTGGAAGCAGGTGCGCATCCGGGCGACGATGTCCGGCACCTCGAAGTCGACCTCGTCGACGCCGTCGACGGCCAGCAGGACCGGACGCAGGTAGTCGACGACGAGGGGAACCGACTCGGGGAAGAAGTAGCCGGCGTACGTCTCACCGAGCCCGACGACGCCGGCGTCGGTCTCGATCTCCACGAGGGCGGACGTTCGCCACTGCTTGAAGACCGACAGCCACGGGTCATGGGTGCAGGGGCCGGTGAGCAGCACGGTCCGGACGTCGACGATGCGCAAGCCGCCAGCGTTGCCGAAACGCCTTTTCATGTCAATGCCGCCCTGGTCATGACCTGGCTCGTGGGCCGGCTGACCGGCCGGGCGGACCGGGAGTCAGGCGCGTAGCCCGCCGTCCACCGTGAGGCACTCGCCGGTGACGAATGCGGACGACGCGTCGTCGAGGAGGAAGCGCACCGCCCCCAGCACGTCGCGCGGGGTCGCCAAGCGACCCATCGGGATGCGGCCGAGCACCCGTTCCCGCTGGCCCGGCGCGTCGAGGGTCAGCCGGCCGAGCTCGGTGTCGACGAACGTCGGGGCCACCGCGTTGACCCGCACCCCGCTGGGCGCCCACTCCAGGGCGCAGACCCTTGTCGCCATGAGGAGGCCCGCCTTGCTTGCCGCGTAGGCCGCGCGCTCGGCGACCGCGGTGAGACCGGCGACGGAGGCGATGGTGACGATGCTGCCCGCCCCCCGCGGCACCATCAGCCGGCCGCCGGCCTGTATGCAGGCGAACGCCCCGGTCAAGTTGGTTGCCAGCACGTCGTCCCAGTCGTCCGGGGTGGCGTCGAGGGCGGCGGCGAGACGCTGGACCCCGGCGTTGACCACCAGCCCGGACAGCGCGCCGAGCCTCTCCTCGACCGTGGCCAGTGCCGGGCCGACGGCCGCTCGGTCCTGTACGTCGAGCGGCACGGCGACGGCTCGGGCCCCCGCGCCCCGGACCTCGTCCGCGGCCTCCTCGAGGTCGGCCCTCGTGCGCCCCAACACGGCGACGTCCCACCCGTGCGCGGCGAGCCCGGTGGCCAGGGACCGCCCCAGCCCGCGGCCGCCACCGGTGACCGCGACGACCGGCCGCTCCGTGGGCCCGCCGTCGTGCGGCACGTTATCCGCCTCCTCCGGTGGCTCCCAAGGTCGGAGCCTAGCGGCGCGTGCATTCCGGTGCGTAACATCCCTGGCACCGACCTGGAGCGTGAGCCGTGGATGTGCTGGTGACCGGGGCGGGTGGCCGGATCGGCACCCACCTGACCCGACGGCTGCTCGCGAGCGGGCACCGGGTCCGGGCTCTCGTGGTCGCCGGCGACCCCCGGGCCGAGGCAGTGCACGACCTCGGCACCCACGTCGTCACGGGCGACCTGCTGGCGCCGGAGAGCCTCCTCGCGGCGACCAGCGGGGTGGACGCCGTCTGCCACCTCGCCGCCGCCATGACGCTGCACGGCTCGAGCGACGCCCTGCTCGTCGACGTCAACCTGCGCGGCACCTTCAACCTTCTCGATGCCGTGCGCCGCACCGCCCCCGGCATCCACCGGGTCGTCTACGTCAGTAGCGACGCCGTGTACTGGAGGGGCCAGGGCGCCGCCGAGCACCTCCCGGTCGACGAGTCGCACCCGCTCCTCGGTGGGTCGGTCTACGGCGCCACGAAGGTCGGCGGCGAGCAGCTGTGCCGCGCGTTCTTCGCGACCTACGGCATCCCGTGCACGATCATGCGGCCGACGGCGACCGCCGACCCGGCCGAGCTGGTCGACCGGTCCGGCGCCTTCGCCCGCCGCTGGTTCCTCCCCGTCGCCTTGGACTGGTATCGGCGCCGCGGCTCGCTCACCGCCGCGGAGGCGTCGGTGGCCGCCGCCCTCACGCCCTACGACGACGGCACCGAGCGCCTCTATGTGCTCGCGGCCCCGGACGGCGCGTCGAGCACGACCATGCTGACCGCGGCCGAGGACGCCGCCGCCGGGCTCGCCGCGATGATCGAGCCGGCCGAAGCCGTCGGCGAGGCGTTCAACATCGGGCCGGCCGCGCCACACGTCGAGCGAGACCTGGTCGAACACCTAGGGCGCCGGCTGGGGCTCCAGGTCGTCCAGGTCCGCCACCCGTCCGCGCGCCCCAGCTGGTACGTCTCTAGCGCCAAGGCGACGCGGCTGCTCGGGTACGCCCCCACCATCGACGCCTTCGCCATGGTCGACGCCGCCGCCGGGGTGCTCCGGTGACGACGCTGCCGCCGGCGACGATGACTCCGCGGGCGCCGGCCGACGACGCCCATCTCTTGGAGGCGTGCGACGACGCCGTGTTCCGGGCGACCCGCTGGCTGGTGCAGCAGCTGCGGCCCGACGGCGCGCTGGGCGACCCCGCGGACGGTTTCACCTACCACCGAGCACCGTGGGCGTTCACCCTCGCGGGCCGGCACGACGAGGCTTACGCCGTCTGCGGCTGGGTGCGCCGCACCTTGCTCACGCCGGGGGGTGACCTCTCCGGACCCGAGCGCCGGTCGACCGACGGCTGGGCCTACCGCGACTCGTCCCTCATCATCGGCGCGCACATGCTGCAGCAGTACGACCTGTCGATCGGCCTGATGCCGAGCCTGTTGCGCTGGCAGGACCCGGTCTCCGGCGGCTTCGCCAACGACCTCACCGACGACGGTCCTAGCGACGAGATGGACATCCCTTACGCCTGCGGTCCCGGGCTGGCCTGCCTCATCACCGGGGAGCTCGCCTCGGCCCACCGCGTGGCCGACTTCCTGCGCACGGTCCATGACGCCCAGGACCAGCTGCCGGACCGGATGTTCTGCTTCTGGTCGCGCGATCGCCAGGCGCCGATCCGGTACGCCGACCCCGGGTTCCAGGAGCGGTTCGTCGTCGAGAACGCCGTCGACCGGATGCAGCGGTGGACGGCCGGCGGCATCGCGGCGGCCTTCCTCGGGCGACTGCACCAGGCCCACCCGGACCCAGCCCTCGTGTCCCTCGCCCGGGCCTACCAGTCGTTCTCGATGGCCGCGACGAACGCGCAGCTCCGGTACCCATCGGCGTGCAAGAGCAGCTGGGGAGCCGCGGTGCTCTACGAGGTGACCGGCGACGAGGTCTACCTTGACTGGCTCGGCCGCTTCGCGCGGTGGTACCTCGCGGCGCAGGAGCCCGAGGGCTACTGGCACCCGTGGGTGGAGCGTACCCGCGGCCAGGTCATCGAGATCACCCTCGAGTTCGTCATGCATCTCGTGACGCTCACCGGCGCCGTCCGCGGGCGCCTCAGCGGTTCATTGACCTGAAACGACGTTCCATATAAGGTGCGGGCACGCGTAGGACCGCCCGAGGCGAAAGGGACGCAGATGAGAGCTTCACGGTTGAGGGCTGGAGCCCTGCTGAGCGCCGGCCTCCTGCTGACGGCGGCCTGCACGTCGGGCAGCCCGTCGTCCGACTCCAGCAGCGGCGGCGGCGGTGGTGGTGGCGGTGGCGGTGGTGGCACGCATACGACGCTCAACGCCGTCATGGCGCAGGAGGCGACGGAGCTGAGCCCCCTGACCGCCACCCAGCAGGGCAAGGCCCAGGTGCTCAGCCTGCTCGGTACGCCCCTGCTGCAGTCCGACGACCAGGCCAAGGTGTTCTCGCGGCTGTTCACCTCGTGGGACCCGTCGAGCGACGCCAAGACGGTGACGTTCAAGCTCAAGCCCAACCTGAAGTGGAGTGACGGGCAGCCGATCACCTCCGCCGACATCGTCACGACGCTGAACATCTACCTCGACTCCACGGTCTCTGCGAGCGCCGGCCGCATCGGCGGCGTCGAGGGCCAGGACGCCGTGACCAAGAAGACCGCGACGACGGTGTCGGGCGTCACGGCCTCGGACGCCTCAACGGTGGTGGTCAAGCTGGTCGCGCCTAACGTCGCGTGGACCGCCAACATCGCCGCCGTCGCGTTCAACCTTCCGCTCCTGCCGGACCACGTCCTCGGCAAGGTCGCCCACGACCAGCTCAAGGACAACGCCTACTTCAAGACCTACCCGGTGAGCAGCGGCCCGTTCAAGCTGACGGCGTTCGCACAGGGGCAGTCGGCCCAGTTCGTACGCAACGACAGCTACTTCGGGACCAAGCCCTACTTCGAGAAGGTCAATCTCAAGGCGCTGGCGACCGACGTCACCTCGGCCCAGCTGCAGACTGGCGAGACCGACTTCATCTTCCCGGTCGACCCGGCCGACGTGCAGCGCATCTCGGCGATCGACGGCGTGGCTGTGCTGTCGCACCAGGGGGTCGCGCCCGAGCTGCTGGCCCTCAACTACGCGAGCCCGAAGCTCAAAGACCCGCGGATCCGCCAGGCCATGATCTACGCCATCGACCGCGCGGGTATCTGCAAGCAGGTGCTCGCTGGCCAGTGCACGACGCCGCTGACCAACATCCGGCAGATCAGCCCGGCCTGGTCGATCCCCACCACCGGCGTGACGTCCTACGACTACAACCCGACCAAGGCCAAGGAGCTGCTGGCCGAGGCCGGTTGGAACCCCAGCACCCAGCTCGTCCTGCTGACCCGCACCGGCCGCAGCTACGTCGACAAGGCCATGACCATCCTCCAGGGCCAGCTTGCCGCCGTAGGCGTCAACGTCACCCTGCAGACCGTCGACACCGGGCAGCTGCTCGACACGTGGAAGAAGCAGGACGACAGCTGGCAGGCGGCATGGAACAGCGGGGCCGACTTCACCCTGGACCCGATCGCCATGCAGACCTACGCGATCTGCTCGGCGCGGTATCCCGCTGGCGGCAACACCAGCCAGTACTGCAACCCCGAGGTCGACGCGCTGTTCGCCAAGGGCGCGACGCAGACCGACCAGACCGAGCGGGGTGCGACGTACCAGCAGATCTTCACGAAGCTGAGCCAAGACCCGTCCGAGATCTACCTCTACGTCGTCAACTCGATCTCGGCGTTCAACAAGAAGATCGCCGGCATCAAGGCGCACGGCAACCTTTCCCAGCCATACTGGAACATCGAGGACTGGACCTGGCACGGGTGAGTGACCCAGCAGGGCCGTCAGCCGGTCCGGCGTCGTCGGCGAGGAGGTGACCCGACGTGCTGGCCTTCCTCACCCGCAGGATCGGCATCGCCATCCCGGTGTTGTTCGGCATCATGCTGCTTGGTTTCGTGTTTGTGCACCTGCTCCCCGGTGACCCGGTGCAGCTGCTCATCAGTCCCGACCAGCTCGCCGGGCCGGACTCTGCGGCGTACCTCGAGCGGGCGCGCCGGGAGCTGGGCCTCGACCAGCCGTTGCCGGCCCAGTTCCTCGTCTGGGCCAAGGACGTGGTCACCGGCAACCTCGGGTTCTCGTATGCGCAGCGCATCCCCGTCACCGAGCTTCTTGCACCGCGATGGTCGGCGACGGTGACCCTCGCGCTGTCGGCCGTCGTGGTGGCCCTCGTCCTCGGCATCCCCGTCGGCGTCGTCTCCGCGCTGAAGCAGAACACCTGGGTCGACTACGCATCGGCCGCCGTCAGCATGCTGGCTATCTCGATCCCGGTGTTCTTCCTCGGTCTCATCGCCATCTACGTCTTCGCAGTCGTCCTGCACCTGCTGCCGTCGGGGGGGATGAACACCCTCGGGGAACGGTCGTTCAGCGACTCACTGCGGCATCTCGTCCTCCCGGCCTGCACGCTCGCCGCGGTCCTCGTCGGACCCTTCGTCCGCTACACCCGAGCCAGCCTGCTCGACGTGCTACGGCAGGACTTCATCACCACGGCAGAGGCCAAGGGAGTGCCGCAGGCCCGGGTCGTCGTCTCACACGCCCTGCGCAACGCCCTGATCCCGCTGGTGACCGTGCTCGCCGTGCAGGTGCCGGCGCTGCTGGCCGGCACCGTCATCACCGAGACCATCTTCTCGTGGCCGGGGCTGGGCAAGGCCACGCTCGACGCCATCAGCTCCCGCGACTACCCGGTGATCCTTGCCGTCGTGCTGCTCAGCGCCGTGCTCGTCATGGTGTTCAACCTGCTGGCGGACATCGCGGCGGCCCTGCTCGACCCGAGGATCCGGCTGTGAGCACCCAGCCGGCGATGCCGTCGCAGACGAGCGACCTCCTGGGCGACGGACCGGTCTCCGATCTCGGTTTCGCGGACGCACCGGAGGGCGACGGCGCCACGTCGGTCGCGCCGGCCTCGCCGTGGCGGATGGCGATGCGCCGGTTCCGGCGCCACCGGCTGGCGGTGCTCGGCCTGGCGATCCTCGTGCTGCTGGTCCTCGCGGCGGTCTCCGCACCGCTCCTCGCTCCCTACGACCCCAACCTCGTCGACCTCGCGAGCTTCCAGCAGGCGCCGAGCGCAGCGCACTGGCTCGGCACCGACTCTGCCGGTCGCGACGTGCTCAGCCGGCTCATCTTCGGGACGCAGGTCTCGCTCACGGTGGGCATCGCCGCGGCCGTGTCCGCCGGCGTGCTCGGCCTGGCCCTGGGGCTGCTGGCCGGCATCCTCGGCGGCAAGGTCGACACCGTCATCATGCGGGTGGTCGAGGTCTTCCTCTCCTTCCCCTCCCTGATCGTCATCATCCTGCTCGTCGCCGTCCTGGGGCCCAGCATCTCCACGATCGTGCTCGTCATCGCGATCTTCGAGTGGCCGACCGCCTGTCGGATCGTGCGTCAGATGGCGCTGACCCTGCGCGAGATGGACTTCGTCCTCGCGGCCCGCGCCATCGGGTGCAGCAAGCTCCGGATCATGACCCGGCACGTCGTCGGCGGTGTGGTGTCCCCCCTCACCGTCGTGGTGACGCTGCTCAGCGCCCAGGCCATCCTGCTCGAGGCGGCCCTGTCGTTCCTCGGTCTGGGCGTCACCCAGCCGCAGGCCAGCTGGGGCGGGATGCTGCAGCGGGCGCAGTCCCTCACCATTCTCGAGGGGATGCCGTGGCTGTGGCTGCCCCCGGGCATCGCCATCGCGGTGACGGTGCTCGCCATCAACTTCGTCGGGGACGGTCTGCGCGACGCGCTCGACCCCCGCCAGCAGATGTGAGCGGGCCGCCGATGACGAGCCACGCGACCATGCAACCGGACGCGCCGGGGCCGGAGGTCCGCGCACCACTGCTGTCGGTGCGCGACCTCCGCACGTCGTTCGCGATTGAGACCGGCGTGGTCGAGGCGGTGCGCGGGGTCGGCTTCGACCTCTACCCGGGCGAGATCCTCGGCCTCGTGGGCGAGTCGGGCTCGGGAAAGAGCGCCCTGGCCAGCTCGGTCCTCGGCCTCCTCCGCTCCCCGCCCGCCGAGGTGTCAGGCGGGCCGGTGACCTTCGACGGTCGCAACCTCCTCACTGAACGCAGGTCCGCGCTGCAGCGCATCCGCGGGGAGGAGATCGCCATGATCTTCCAGGACCCCATGACCTCGTTCAACCCGGTCCGCAGCATCGGACAGCAGATCGCCGAGGCGATCCGGGTGCACCACAGGGTGAGGCGCTCGGCCGCCCGGTCCCGGACGGTCGAGCTGCTCCGCCTGGTCGGGATGCCCAGCCCGGAGGTGCGCTACAAGCAGTTCCCGCACGAGTTCTCCGGCGGCATGCGGCAGCGGGCGATGATCGCCATGGCGATGGCCAACGAGCCCAAGGTCATCATCGCCGACGAGCCGACGACCGCCCTGGACGTGACGGTGCAGGCGCAGGTCCTCCAGGTCCTCCAGACCGCGCAGTCCGAGACCGACGCGGCGATCCTCCTCATCACCCACGACCTCGGCGTCATCGCCGAGCTGGCCGACCGCGTCCTCGTCATGTATGCGGGTCGGGTCGTCGAGTCGGCGACGGTCTACTCGCTGTTTGCCCGGCCTCGACATCCCTACACGCTGGGGCTGCTGGCCTGCCTGCCCCGGGTGGATGCCGAGACCGACCGGCTCGTCGCCATCCCCGGCCGGCCGCCAAGCCTCAGCCCACCGCCGCGGGGGTGTGCCTTCCGGGCCCGGTGCCCCCTGACGCAGGGCCGTCAGATCTGCCGCGACGAGGACCCCGCCCTGCTACCCGTGGCCGGCGGCCACCTCAGCGCCTGCCACTTCTCCGACGAGCTGCCCGCGGCCGCCGACGAGACCGTGGCGCCGTGACCACGACGGCGAGCACTAGCCCGGTCGCCGACCCGGGTCGGTCGCGGCTCGACCGCGGCGCCGAGCTGCTGCGCGTCGAGGGGCTGTCCGTGCACTTCCCCATCCGGTCGCGTGTGCTGCGGCGCACGACGGGGACCGTGCGGGCGGTCGACGGCGTCGACCTCACGCTCGCAGCCGGAGAGACCCTGGGTCTCGTTGGCGAGTCGGGTTGCGGAAAGTCGACGACCGGGCAGGCGATCCTCCAGCTCATCCCT
>JALZBI010000496.1 GCA_030947565.1 Actinomycetota bacterium | reverse complement strand
CGACGACGAGGTCGGGCACGCGCGTGCCGTCGAGGAGCCCGACGAGCTGCGGCCGCAGATGGTGGTGGCGGCCGTGGGCCAGGGTCAGGCTGGCGACCACGGGGCGGGTGGGGCTCATGCCACCCCGACCCGGGCCAGCTGGTCCAGCCGGTCGGCCATCCGGCGGGCTCCGCCGCCGTCCGACCAGACCGCCCAGCGGTTGGGGTCGGTCATGCGCGCGGTCTCCAGCAGCGCAGCCCATCGGGTCGGTTCGGGCCAGCCGCCGAGGCGCGGGGTGAGGCCGAGGTCGGCGAGTCCCGAGGCCAGCCAGCGCTGCTCGTCGTGCGGGCGGGGCTGCGGCACGACGACCGCCGGTCGGCGGGCCGCCGCCACCTCGGCCACGACGCTCTGCCCCGCGTGCGCCACGACGACGTCGGCCGACTGCAGCAGCCGCCACACCTGGTCGGCGTCCGGCGTGTCACAGAGGGTCCACGTCCACTCGGGAGTGGCCGCGATGGCCGCCGCCACGTCGTGGCTCGTGACGGCCGACCCGCCGCGTCCCCAGAGCATGGCCACCTGGTGGCCACCCGCTGAGGGAGCCGGGGTCCGGTCGTCGAACCGCGACATCGCCCCGACCCAGACCGTCTTGTCCTGCCAGCCGGGCGGACGCCCTCCGGTGACGTCGGCCCCGGCGGGGAAGGGGGCGAACAGCAGCGACGCGGCGTCGAAGGCGAGCCGGTGGGGGCGGTCGCTGCGGTCACCGGCCATGAGGATGGTGGCGACGGGTACCCCGAGCAGGCGAGCCAGCAGGGTGACCTCCACGGAGACGTCGGACACCAGCAGTGCGGGCCGCGCGGTCCGCACCCATTCCGCGATCAGCGTCATCCGCGCGCCGTAGCCGCGGTGGCGCAGGGGCGCCCAGTGCAGGACGCCGCCCGCCGTGTGATCGTCGCCCCCCGGGGCATCGTCCAGCGGCAGGGCGACCCATCGCTCCGCGGGCCAGTCGGCCGGTCGCGGGGCCGAGCTGAGGACCACGACCGGCGTGCGCGTGAGCCGTCCCACGAGGCGGGCGGTGGTCACGTGCCCGGAGCCGACGTGGTGCGCATACCAGCCGATGACGGGACCGGTCACGCCGACACCGGCGCGTCTCCACGGCGGCCGCTGGTCGCCCGACCGTCGACGGCCGCACGGTAGAGGCGCTCATGGGCGATGGCAACCTGCTGCTGCTCGCGTGCCCGCTCGGGCCGGGTCGCCTGCCACGTCGGCCGGGTGGCGTACGCCTCGGCGAGCGCCGCCGCGACCTGGCCGGCGTCGACCGACCCGTCCGAGTGCCAGTCGTAGGTGAGGCACCGCTGTTGCTGAGTCCACAGGCCGCTCGTCGGGGCCAGCACCGGGGTCCCCAGGTCGTGACAGGCCTCGAGCCACCCCGAATGAGTGCCGAACGCGTACGCCATCACCGACAGGTCGAGCGACCGCAGGTAGGCCCAGAGGTCGTCGTCGGTATGCGGGTCGTGGACGACGAGGTCGACCTGACCGGCGTCGTGCAGCGCGCGCAGGTGGGTGATGAGCCCCGCATCGTGACGAGGATGGGCGGGGTCGAGGACCTCGCGGTGCAGGTGGACCCGCAGCAGCGCGTCAGGCAGCTCCGGCAGGGCCGCCACCACCGCGTCGACCACCGGCGCGGCGACGACGTTGGCCCGCAGCGACTTGAGGTGCATCCCCACGACGAACGGGCGGGCCCGCCGGGCGGGGGGCACGCCGACCAGGTCGAGGGGGGCCACGTGCGGATGCGGGAGGACGACGGCCTCGCGGGCCCACCGGCGGCGGATCTCGTCGGCCGCCGCGGGCGTCAGGGTGATCACCGTGCGGGCCCGTGGCACGAGGACATCGAGCCGCGCGCGGTGCTCGCCCTGGTCGACGAAGTGCGGGTTGACCAGGTCGTGCACCGTGAGAACCAAGGGAATGTCATCACGCTCGAGCGCATCGCACCAGGCGGCCAGGTCGGCCGGCGAGGCGGCGTCGAACCCGAAGTGAAGGTGCACGACGTCGACCTCACCGGCGTGCGCGCCGACCCACCCGGCGTCGAGAGCCGGCGGCGGCCACCACACACCCGGCCGCGCTCCCGCGACCGG
>JALZBI010000148.1 GCA_030947565.1 Actinomycetota bacterium | reverse complement strand
GGCCCTGAACCCGTTCGGGGGGCCCGACAACAGCACCCTGGTCATGCCTCAGGAGCTGTTCAACACCGCCTTCGGGAAAGGCCAGTTCGGCTACGCCACGGCGATGGGGGTCGTCATGGCGGTCGTGACGCTGCTCTTCGCGGGCGTGGTCTTCGCCGTCAACTGGCTGACCGGCGGACGCGACGCGGGAGCCCGGGTATGAGTGCCGACGCGGCCACCCGGCCCAGGACCTCGGGCGATGTGGGAACGACGTCCCCACCGCCGACCGGGGAGCGGTCCGCCAACGCCGTCTCGCACTCCGTGCTCATCCTGTGGTCCGTCGTGGTCATCGTGCCCATGCTGTGGACCCTCATGTCGTCCTTCAAGACGACCAAGGAGATCCTCTCCTCCCCGTTCACCCTTCCGGCCACCTTCAGCCTGGAGAACTACTCCTCGGCCTGGGGCTCCGCCGGCATCGGGTCGTCGTTCCTCAACTCGGTGATCGTCGTCGGGTGCTCGTTGGTGCTGGTCATGGTGCTCGGCGCCATGTGTTCCTACGTCCTGGCGCGGTTCAGGTTCTGGGGCAACCGGGCGATCTACTACCTCATGCTGGCGGGCCTGACCTTTCCGGTGTTCCTTGCGATCGTGCCGCTGTTCTTCATCCTGCGCAGCCTGAGCCTGCTCAACACTAGGCAGGGCCTCATCGTCACCTACGTGGCGTTCGCCCTGCCGTTCACGGTGTTCTTCCTCTTCGCCTTCTTCAGGGCGCTGCCGGACGAGATCTATGAGGCGGCCGAGCTCGATGGCGCAGGGGAGTGGCGCACGTTCTTCCAGGTCATGCTGCCGATGGCCCGGCCCGGGCTGGCCTCCGTGGCCATCTTCAACTTCCTCGGGCTGTGGAACCAGTTCCTCCTCCCGGTCGCCCTCAACTCCGACCCGGGCAAGTACGTGCTGTCCCAGAGCATGGCGTCGTTCGCGTCCCAGGCCGGCTACTCCGTGGACTACGGCGCACTCTTCGCGGCGGTCGTCATCACGGTGCTGCCGGTGCTCATCGTCTACATCATCTTCCAGCGCCAGCTGCAGGGTTCGGTAGCGCAGGGCACCAGCCGCTGACCCGCATACGCCAGGACGTCCCGGTCAGGAGGCCGGGGCGTCCGGTGACGGTGCAGAACCGTCCGGACCACAGCCGAACCGTCGCATGAACCGCTCACGGTCGACGACGGCGCGCTGCACCTCGCCGCGCGCGACCTCTTCGCCGGCGTCGTCGAGGACCCGGACGTGGAAGATCAGCCGCCGCCCGTCGCTGACCGGGCGAGAGCTCTTGACGTGCACGGTCGTTCCCACGGGTGTGGCCTTGATGTGCTCCACCGTGACCATGGTGCCGACCGTGGTCTGACCCTCGATGAGGTTCTCCGCCGCGGCGGCGTAGGCGGCCCGCTCGATCCAGTTGATGAGCCGGGGCGTCGCCAGCACGGGCATGTCGCCGCTGCCGAGTCGCTCGGCCGTATCGGCGTCCGTGACGGTGTGCTGGCTGGGCTCCATTCGTCCGAGGATAGGTGCGTCCGGGGGCGCACCGCGTCCACCCGGGGTCACGGTTCGTCCGGCCTCCGGTCCGTCGTTCGCCGAGGCCCGCGCCCGGCTGCGATATCGTGAGGCCTGTGACCCGCCGGCTCCTTCTGCTCCGGCCGCGCTGAGCTCACCCGCAGCAGCGCGGCGCCCCTCCTGTGTGAGGGGCTTTTGTATGCCCCGACCAGCCCTCGACGGGCTGGATCCACCCGGAGAAGAACGTCGCACCCGACGAAGGACCGTGAGACCCGTGACCGAGCGCCCCGAGACCACCGACGAGAACCCGTTCCGCTACACGGCCGACATGGCCCGCGACATCGAGGTCGCGTGGCAGGACCGGTGGGAGGAGGAGGGCACCTTCCAAGCGCCGAACCCCGCCGGTCCGTGGGCCGAGCCGGAGCAGGTCGCCGGTCGTGGTGCGAAGCTCGTCGTCCTCGACATGTTCCCGTACCCGAGCGGGGCCGGGCTGCACGTCGGTCACCCGCTCGGCTACATCGGCACGGACGTCTACTCGCGGTTCCATCGCATGCTCGGCCGTAACGTGCTGCACGCTCTGGGCTACGACGCGTTCGGGCTCCCCGCGGAGCAGTACGCGGTGCAGACGGGCCAGCACCCCCGCAAGACGACCGAGGAGAACATGGTCGTCATGCGGCGCCAGCTGCGACGCCTCGGTCTCGGGTTCGACGACCGGCGCAGCTTCGCGACGGTCGACGAGGACTACCTGCGCTGGACGCAGTGGATCTTCACCCGCATCTACGGCTCCTGGTACGACCCCGACGCCGTGCGGCCCGACGGTTCCCGTGGAGCGGCTCGGCCCATCGAGACCCTGGTCGAGGCGTATGCCTCCGGGCATCGACCGCTTCCGGCGTCCGCTCGAGCGCGGTCGTGGAGCGACCTCGACGAGCCCGAGCGGCAGGCCGTGCTGGCCGAGTCGCGGCTGGCGTACACGTCGGAGGCCCCCGTCAACTGGTGCCCCGGCCTGGGCACCGTGCTCTCCAACGAGGAGGTCACCAACGAGGGTCGCTCCGAGCGCGGCAACTTCCCCGTCTACCGGCGCAGCCTGCGCCAGTGGATGATGCGCATCACCGCGTACGCCGACCGGCTGGCCGACGACCTCGACCGGGTCGACTGGCCCGAGAAGGTCAAGATCATGCAGCGCAACTGGATCGGCCGGTCCAGCGGGGCCCGGGTGACCTTCCCGGTGACCACGGCCGGCGGCGTCTCGGCCGGGATCGAGGTGTTCACGACCAGGCCCGACACCCTCTTCGGGGCCACGTTCATGGTCCTTGCGCCGGAGCACCCTTTGGTCGACGGGATCGTCCCGGCCACCTGGCCCGACGGGACCAAGAGCGCGTGGCGCGGGTCCGACGCCGACGCCGCGTCGTCGCCCGCGGCGGCCGTCGCGGCCTACCGGCAGGCGACATCGCGCAAGAGTGATGTCGAGCGCCAGATGGACGATCGGTCGAAGACGGGTGTCTTCACCGGGGCCTACGCCACGAATCCCGTGACCGGGCAAAGCATTCCGGTCTTCGTCGCCGACTACGTTCTGGTGGGCTACGGCACCGGGGCGATCATGGCGGTGCCGGGGCAGGACCAGCGCGACTGGGACTACGCCCTGGCCTTCGACCTTCCGATCGTCCGCACCGTGCAACCGGCCGCGGGTCACCCGGATGACCAAGCGTACACCGGCGACGGTCCGGCCATCAACTCGGTGAACGCCGACCTCGCGCTCGACGGGCTCGGCGTGGCCGACGCCAAGGCGGCGATGACCGCCCACCTTCAGGCGCTCGGGCTCGGCCACGAGACGGTCAACTACCGGCTGCGCGACTGGCTGTTCAGCCGGCAGCGTTACTGGGGCGAGCCGTTCCCCATCGTCTACGACGAGACCGGCACGGCGTACGCGTTGCCCGACTCGATGCTGCCCCTGGCGCTCCCCGACGTGCCCGACTACACACCCAAGACGTTCGCCCCCGACGACGCCGAGAGCTCGCCGGAGCCGCCGCTTTCCCGGGTGCCCGAGTGGGTCGAGACCGAGCTCGACCTTGGCGACGGACGGGGTGTGCAGAGGTACCGCCGCGAGACCAACACCATGCCCAACTGGGCCGGATCTTGTTGGTACTACCTGCGATACCTCGACCCGGCCAACCACGAGACGTTCTGCGACCCCGAGAACGAGCGCTACTGGATGGCCAAGCATCCCAGTCCCGTCGCGGGCGCACCCGCGGGAACCGCTGACCCCGGCGGTGTCGACCTCTACATCGGCGGCGTCGAGCACGCCGTGCTGCACCTGTTGTATGCGCGGTTCTGGCACAAGGTCCTGTTCGACCTCGGGATGGTCTCCAGCGAGGAACCGTTCCGTAAGTACTTCTCGCAGGGCATGATCCAGGCCTACGTATACCGCGACGCGCGCCGCCTACCGATGGATGCCGCCGAGGTCGAGCAGCATGGCGAAGGCCCCGACGCGACGTGGACGTGGCACGGGGAGCCGGTCACGCGGGAGGTCGGCAAGATCGGGAAGTCGCTGCGCAACGCCGTCAGCCCCGACACGATGTACGACGCCTACGGCGCCGACACCTTCCGGGTCTACGAGATGTCCATGGGGCCGTTGGAGCTCTCCAAGCCGTGGGAGACCCGGGCCGTCGTCGGCAGCCAGCGTTTCCTGCAACGGCTGTGGCGCAACGTCATCGACGAGTCCAGCGGCGAGGTCCTCGTCGTCGACGACGCGCCCGATCCGGCGATGCTCGCGGCCATGCACCGCACCATCGCCGGCGTCCGGGAGGACTACGAGCACCTACGGTTCAACACCGCCATCGCCAAGCTCATCGAGCTCAACAACCTGCTGACCAAGCTGGACGCACCGCCGCGGGCCGTGGTCGAGTCATTGGTGCTCATGGTCGCTCCCGTCGCCCCCCACATCGCCGAGGAGATGTGGCGGCTCCTGGGTCACGACGGGGGCATCACCTTCGCCCCCTTTCCGGTCGCGCAGGCCGCGCTCCTCGTCGAGGAGACGGTGACCTGCGTCATCCAGGTGCGGGGCAAGGTCCGCGACCGCGTCGAGGTCCCCACCACCATCGGCGAGGACGAGCTGCGCGACCTGGTGCTGAGCCGCGACAAGGTCGTCGCCGCGACCCCTGACGGTGTTCGCACGGTGATCGTCCGAGCGCCCCGCCTGGTCAACGTCGTTCCCGCCTGACCCGTGGCTCTCCGGACCGTCCGGCCGCCGGCCGCTAGCGTTCTCGGGTGAGCGTCGCCCTGGTCACCGACTCGACGGCATACCTGCCGGTCGAGCTGGTGGCGGGGGCCTCGGCCCACCTCAGGGTCGTCCCCCTCCACGTGGTCCTCGGCGGCGTCGAACGGCGCGAAGGGGTCGACGTCTCGGTGCATGACCTGTCGGACGCGCTGCGGTCGTTCACTCCGGTGAGTACCTCGCGTCCGTCACCGCAGGAGCTGCTGTCGGCCTACGAGGGGGCGGCCGAGAAGGGCGCGACCGAGGTCGTGTCGGTCCATCTCTCCTCCGCCATGTCGGGGACCTACGAGTCGGCTGTGCTGGCCGCGCAGCAGAGCCCGGTGCCGGTCCAGGTCGTCGACTCGCGCTCCTTGGGGATGGCGATGGGGTTCGCGGTGCTGTCGGCTGTCGACGCGGCCGCCGAGGGCCGGCCGGCGGTCGAGGTGGCGGAGATCGCGAGCCGCCGCGCGCGGTCGGCCATGGTGGCCTTCTACGTCGACACCCTCGAGTACCTGCGCCGGGGCGGGCGGATCGGGGCGGCGTCGGCCATGCTCGGCTCGGCCCTGGCGATCAAGCCCATCCTGGGGCTCGTCGACGGGTCGATCCGTCCGTTGGAACGGGTGCGAACGTCCGGCCGGGCCCTCGCCCGGCTCGCTGACCTCACCGCCGCGGCCGCCGCACAGATGCAGACCGGGGGGGCCGTCGTCGATATCGCGGTGCAGCATCTGGACTCAGCCGGGCGGGCCCACGCACTGGCGGTGACGCTGCGCGAGCAGGTGCCCGAGGTGGGGCACCTCGTCGTCGCGGAGCTCGGCGCCGTGGTGGGCGCGCACGTGGGCCCGGGAACGCTGGCCGTGGTTGCCTCACCACGGCCGCACTGACCGCGCCGGGCGCGTTTCCTCGTCCACACCCCACGGCCGCGGGATCCCACGGTCCACAGCCCTGGTCGTGGCCATCGCCACCGCGGTGACGGGTGCCTACGGTCGCCGGTATGCCGCGTCGCCGTTCCCCGCCATCTGCTGACCCCGAACGGCTGGCGGCGATGCTGGCCGCGTCGCGCAAGGCCCGGGTCGCGGCGTTGTCGTCGGGGGCGACGTACGGCTCGGACGCAGCGCTGGGCGCGCCGCCACGGGGCTGGGTGCCGGAGGGCGAGCCACCGGAGGCCGACACCAGCTGGCTGGATGATCCCTACGCGGCCGGCACCGTCGACGAGCCGCAGGGTCCGGAGCCGACGGACGTGGGTGCGGGTTCATCGGCAGGTCGACACCGAAGGGGTCCTCGGGTGGTCACCGTGCCGACGCCGTTCCGGGGCGCCCGGCTGGCCGTGCCGTGGCGCGCGGTGGTCGCGTTCGCCGTCGTGGTGCTCGTCGCCGGTGTGGTGTTCGCGGTGCGGGTGGCCCGGGCCCAGGAGGCGGCGGTGCCGCAGGTCGTCCCAGCGGGCGGTCTGGTCGGTCGGGCGGTGCTGCCG
>JALZBI010000495.1 GCA_030947565.1 Actinomycetota bacterium | reverse complement strand
GCCCGGGGATGATGGCCAGCCAGGTCAGGGCCAGGGTGAAGAGCAGCAGGATCCCGAGCACCGCCAGCCATCCGAGCACGCCCGCACTGGAGCGGAACCCCATGACCAGGGCCACGAGGACGACGAGAGCCAGCGAGACGAGGTTGGCCACGACGGACCTCAGGACGTGGCTCCACAGCAGGGCCGACCGGGCGATCGGCATGGACTGGAAGCGCTCTACGATGCCGCCCGACACGTCGGTGAACAGGCGGAAGGCCGTGTAGGCGATGCCCGAGGCGACGGTGACGAGGAGGATGCCCGGCAGCAGGTAGCTGACGTAGGAGCCGCCCCCGATGTCGATCGCCCCACCGAGGACGTAGACGAAGAGCAGCAGCATGGCGATCGGAGTGACGGCCGTCGTGATGATGGTGTCGGGGCTGCGCAGGATGTGGCGCAGCAACCGTTGGAACAGTACGGCGGTGTCGTGGACGAACGAGGGGTTCATGGGGGGTTCCTTAGTGGTCGGCGTCGGCGTCGGCGCGACCGACGATCGCGAGGAAGACGTCTTCGAGGGTGGGCTGCTTCTCGACGTGCTCGACCCGCGCCGGGGGAGCAGCCGCTTGAGCTCGGCGAGGGTTCCGTCGGCGATGATGCGGCCCTCGTGCAGCACGGCGATCCGGTCGGCGAGCTGTTCGGCCTCGTCGAGGTACTGCGTGGTGAGCAGGACCGTGGTGCCCGCCCCGGCCAGCGCGCACCGTGCGCCAGACCCCGGCGCGCGACTGCGGGTCGAGCCCACTCGTCGGCTCGTCGAGGACGAGCACCCGCGGGTCGCCGACGAGGCTCATGGCGATGTCGAGCCGTCGCCGCATCCCGCCTGAGTAGGTGCCCGCCCGCCGGTCGCCGGCGTCGGTGAGGTCGAACCGGGCGAGGAGGGCGTCCGCCGCGGCGCGCGGGTCGGCCACCCTCCGAAGGCGCGCGACGAGCACGAGGTTCTCGCGCCCGGTGAGCACCTCGTCCACCGCGGCGAACTGGCCGGTGAGACTGATGGCGGCCCGGACGTCCTGCGGGTGGCGCGCGACGTCATGCCCGCATACGGCGGCGGTGCCGCCGTCGGCCTTGAGCAGCGTGGCCAGGATCTTGACGAGGGTGGTCTTGCCCGCGCCGTTGGAGCCGAGGAGCGCGACGATGGTGCCGGCGGGGACGCTGAGGTCGACCCCGCGCAGGACGGCGTGGTCGGCGTACGACTTCGTGAGCCCGACCGTCTCGATGGCTGGTGTGGTGGTCATGGCGCCAGGGTGCAACCCTGACCCTGCGTCAAGGTCAAGCGTGAGGGGGACGGATGATCCTGCCGACCGAACGGGACCCCCGGCTGGTGACCATCCGGCGCGGCGGGACCCTCACCGACGAGCACCACCACCTGCTCGCCCTCTGGGCCGCCGACTGCGCCGACCACGCCCTTCCACTCTTCGAGGCGGAGCGGCCAGAGGACCCGCGCCCGCGGGAGGCTATCGAGCAGGGCCGGGCGTGGGCCCGCGGCGAGGTGGGGATGATGCAGGCCCGCGTCGCCGGGGGTCACGCCATGGGCGCGGCCCGCGAACTAAAAGGAGCCGCTCGGTATGCCGCGTACGCCGCCGGCCAGGCCGCGTGCGTCGGGCACGTCGCCGCCCACGACCTGGGGGCCGGGGCCTACGCGCTCAAGGCGGCGGTGGCGGCCGCACCCGCGGGCGGCGAAGAGGCCGCCCGGCGCGCTGACCTCCGGTGGCAGCGGGACCGGCTGCCGGAGACGGTCCGCGAGCTGGTCCTCGACGACCAGAAGCGACGCAACGCCCTGTGCTGGTCGGACTTCACGGACTGACACCGCACGCCGCGGGCCACACTGAGGTCATGGACCGCCACGCCCTCCGTGCCCTGCAGGCTCCCCTCCGCGAGCGGTATGCCAGCGACCCCGCCGCGGCGACCGCGCCGCTGCGCGCCACGGCGGACTTCCGCGACGACGGGGTCACCTGCAGCGTGAACGGGTTCGCGGGGCTGGTGCGGGCCGGACTGCACGAGGCCACTGGCGGCGACGGGTCCGACACGTGCTCGGGCGACATGCTCCTCGAGGCGCCTGCGCCTGCGCCGGCGCGACGCTGCGC
>JALZBI010000016.1 GCA_030947565.1 Actinomycetota bacterium | reverse complement strand
GGTGACGGTCGCGCCGACCTCCGCGGTGATCCCGCTCACGACGCCCGCCTTGTGAGCGGTGATCGGCTGTTCCATCTTCATCGCCTCGAGGACGACGACGGTCTGGCCCTGGTCGACCTGCTGTCCCTCCTCGACGGCGATCTTGACGATCGTGCCCTGCATCGGGGCGGTCAACGCGTCGCCCGATGGCGCCGCGGACGACGCCCCGCCGCCGGCCCGGCGAGGGGCCTTCTTGCGCGTCGCGCCGCCCCCACCGCCGGCGACCGCCAGGTCAGCCGGCAGCACGACCTCGAGCCGCTTCCCGCCTACCTCGACGACGACGGTGCGCCGCTCCCCCGCAAGCGGGAGGTGCCCCCAGCCCGGCTCGGCCCCCTCGGCTGCGCCACCCGCATACGGCTCGATGGTGTTGTCGAACTCGGTCTCGATCCACCGGGTATGCACGGTGAACGGCTCGTCCGCGTCCGCTGGTGCGAACGCCAGGTCACGAACGACGACTCGGTGGAAGGGCAGCACCGTCGGCATCCCCTCGACGACGAACTCGTCCAGGGCGCGGCGCGAGCGCTCAAGCGCCTCCTGCCGCGTCCGCCCGGTCACGATCAGCTTGGCCAGCATGGAGTCGAACGCCCCCGCGACGGTGTCGCCCTCGACGACACCGGAGTCGACGCGGACGCCGGGGCCGCCCGGAGCCACATAGCGCGTCACCGTGCCCGGCGCCGGCAGGAACCCCCGGCCGGCGTCCTCGCCGTTGATGCGGAACTCGATCGAGTGGGCGTGCGGCTCGGGGTCGTCGTAGCCGAGGGCCTCGCCGTCGGCGATCCGGAACTGCTCGCGCACGAGGTCGATGCCGGTGACCTCCTCGCTGACCGGGTGTTCCACCTGGAGGCGGGTGTTGACCTCCAGGAACGAGATGTCGCCCTCCGGCCCCACGAGGAACTCACACGTGCCGGCGCCGACGTAGCCGGCCTTAGACAAGATCGCCTTCGACGCCCGGACCAGGTCGGAGTGCTGCGCGTCCGTCAGGAACGGCGCAGGCGCCTCCTCGACGAGCTTCTGGTTGCGCCGCTGCAGCGAGCAGTCGCGGGTCGAGACGACGACGACGTTGCCGTGCTGGTCGGCGAGGCACTGGGTCTCGACGTGGCGCGGGTGGTCGAGGAACCGCTCGACGAAGCACTCGCCGCGCCCGAACGCCGTGACGGCCTCGCGCACCGCCGACTCGAACAAGTCGGGAATCTCCTCGATGGTGCGGGCCACCTTGAGGCCGCGCCCTCCGCCCCCGTATGCCGCCTTGATCGCCACCGGGAGCCCGTGTTCCTGCGCGAAGGCGATGACCTCGTCCGGCCCGTCGACCGGGTCGGCCGTGCCCGGCACGAGCGGCGCGCCGGCTTCGAGGGCGATGTGCCGCGCCTTGACCTTGTCGCCCAGCGCGTCGATCGCCTTGGGGCCAGGCCCGATCCACGTCAGTCCGGCGTCGATGACCGCCTGAGCGAAGCCGGCGTTCTCGGCGAGGAAGCCGTAGCCCGGGTGCACCGCGTCGGCCCCGGACCGCTTCGCCACGTCGAGCAGCTTGTCGATGACGAGGTAGCTGTCGGAGGGGGTCGAGCCTCCCAGCCCGTATGCCTCGTCGGCCACCTTCACGTGCAGGGCGTCGCGGTCTGGCTCGGCGTAGACGGCGACGGACGCGATCCCGGCGTCGGCGCAGGCCCGGGCAACACGGACGGCGATCTCACCGCGGTTGGCGATCAGCACCTTCGAGATCGGCATGCGCCGGAGCCTAGCCGTACGCGTTCCGCGTTCAGCCCACGACCTTGTCGAGGGCGATCGGCAGGTCGGTGACCCGGCGGCCGGTGGCGTCGTGGATCGCGTTGGCGACCGCCGCCCCGACCCCGGTGATGCCGACCTCACCGGCCCCGAGCACTCCGGCGGGCATCGACGGGTCGGGGTCGTCGAGCAGGTGGATCTCGATGTCCGGCACGTCGGCGTGCACGGGGACGTGGTAGTCGACGAGCCCGGCGCTCATGATCCGGCCGGTGCGCGGGTCGACGAGGGTCTCCTCCATGAGGGCGAGGCCGAGGCCCATGACGATGCCGCCGCGCAGCTGGCTGGCGGCCGTCTTGGCGTTGAGCACGCGACCGATGTCGAAGGCGCCGACCCACCGGGCCACCCGGGTCTCCCCGGTGTCCGGGTCGACGCGCACCTCGCAGAAGTGCGCGCCCGAGGCGGCGCGCACCCACCGCCGCTGGTCGCGCAGGAAGCCGGCGATGAAGCGCACCTGCTGGGCCGTGGCGCCGACACCGGTGTCGGAACCCACCCGCACCTCGATGTGGTCGCGGCCGGACCGGGCCAAGGTCTCGGCCGGCGACTCGCCCGGCTGCGGCTTGAGCCGGGAGATGCTGCGCCGGATGCGGGCGGCGGCCTCGGTGATGCTGGCGGCGATGCTGGCCGACTGGGCGGAGCCGCCCGCCCCGGGGGCGACCGGCAGGCTGGAGTCGCCGTACTCGACCCGCACCGCCGAGAGGGGCACGCGCAGGGCGTCGGCGACGAGCTGGGACTGCACGGTGGCGGTGCCCATCCCCATCTCGTGGAACCCGCAGCGCAACAGCGCCGTGCCGGTCGCGTCGAGACGGAGGGTGAGGTTGGCGGGGAAGACCCAGGCCGGGTGGTAGGCCACCGCCATGCCGTAGCCGACGAGTCGGCCGGACTCGTCGACCTGCGGGCCGTGCCGGTCGCCTAACCGCATCTCCCTCCAACCGAACTCGTGCGCCCCGCGCTCGATGACCTGCGCCACTCGTCGGTGCGAGAACGCGCGGCCGTGCAGGGGCGACGTCGTCGGTTCGTTGCGGAGCCGAAGCTCCACCGGGTCGAGACCGAGCTCGTGGGCCAGCTGGTCCATCGCGCTCTCCATGCCGAACGACCCGATGGCCTCACCCGGGGCCCGCATGGCGGTGTTCGGCACCAGGTCGAGCTCGACGACGGCCGACCGCAGGGCGATGTTCGGCGCGGCGTAGACGTCGCCCGACGAGGCGACGACCTGCTCCATGGCCCCGCCGACGGGTGAGCTGCGGATCGTGGACTCATGGATGATCGCCGTGAGCCGGCCGTCGGCGGTGGCTCCGAGGGCGACCCGCTGGGCCGACGGCGTCCGGCCACCGACGGTGCGGTAGACCGCCTCTCGGCTGAGAGCCATCCGCACCGGGCGCCCGGTCACCCGGGCGGCCATCACGGTGAGCAGGGTGCCGGACCAGACGCTGCCCTTGCCGCCGAACCCGCCCCCGACGAACGGCGCGACCACGGTGACATGGGCGAGGGGCACGTCGAACCGGAGCGCCAGGTGCTTACGGAACCAGTCGACGTTCTGCGCTCCGTCCCACACCGTGACGCGGTCACCGTCCCAGACGGCGGTCGTCGTGTGCGGCTCCATGGCGTTGTGGTTCTGGGACGGCGTCGTGAACCTCAGGTCGACGCGGTGGGGGGCCGCGGCGAGCGCGGCGTCGGCGTCGCCCTTCGACCCGGCGACCGTCGGCATGCCCAGCGACTGCTTGACCGGCTCCGCATGGCCCAGCTCCTGCTCGAAGGCAACCCGGGACGGCAGCACGTCGTAGTCGACCCGGACCAGGGACGCGGCGTACTGCGCCGCTTCCAGGGTCTCGCCGACGACCACGGCGACGGGCTGCCCGTCGTAGAACACCTCGTCGGTGTTGAGGTATGCCACCCGCGTGCCGGCAACCATGGTGCTGAGGTCGAGCAGGTTGGGGCGGGTCGGCGCCGGCTTGATGCGGGGCGCGTTGAGGTGGGTGATGACGGCCACGATGCCGGGGTGCGCCTCGGCCCGGGCCGTGTCGATCGCGCTCACCCGGCCACGCGCCACGGTCGCGTGGACGATGACGCCGTGGGTCACGTCGGGCACCTGGTACTCGCCGGAGAAGGTCGCCGCCCCGGTGGCCTTGGCCGGGCCGTCGAGCCGGTCGACCGGGCGGCCGACCCAGGGCGACCCGCCCTTGGTGGGTGAGGTGACCGGCGCGGCCGGCGCGGCCGGAGCCGTCGGTATGCGGGTGGGCGCGGGCGCGGTCGTCACGGGGTGTGCTCCTCACTCAGTCGGCGGAGCGTGGCGATCATGGTCCGCTCGGCCAGCCCGACCTTGAAACCGTTGCCCGGCAACGGGTGTGCCCCGGCGAGCTCAGCCGCCGCGGCCGCAGCGAAGGTGTCGTCCGTGGGCGCCCGCCCGACGAGCAGCGACTCGGCGGTGACCGCGCGCCAGGGGCGGGGAGCGACGCCGCCGAGCGCGACCCGGGCGGTGGTGATGTGGCCCTCCTCGACGTGCAGCACGGCCGCGACGGAGACGAGCGCGAAGGCGTACGACGCCCGGTCGCGGACCTTCCGGTACGTCGAACGGGCCCCGTCCGGTAGCGGTGGGACGACCACGGCGGTGACCAGCTCACCCGGGTCGAGCACCGTCTCGAGGTGCGGGGTCTCACCCGGCGGCCGGTAGAGTCCGGTCACCGGGATCCGGCGCGAACCACCAGGGCCCGTGACCTCGACCTCGGCGTCCAGCGCGGCCAGGGCCACGGCCAGGTCGCTCGGGTGCACGGAGACGCAGTGCTCGCTGGCTCCCAGCACCGCGGCGTACCGGGTGAACCCGTCGCGGGCTGCGCAGCCGCTGCCCGGGTCACGCTTGTTGCAGGCCGTCGTGAGATCCGTGAAGTAGGGGCAGCGGGTGCGCTGGAGGAGGTTGCCCCCGACCGTGGCCATGGTGCGCAGCTGTCCGGAGGCGCCCGCGAGCAGGGCCTGCGCCAGCAGCGGGTAACGGCCGCGGACGAGTGGGTGATGGGCGAGGTCGGCGTTGCTGACGACCGCGCCGACCCGCAGCCATCCCTTAGCAGCCACGGTGACCTCCTCGACCTCGGTGAGCGGCAGCCCGGTGACGTCGACGAGGAGGTCGGGCGCCTCCGCGCCCCGCCGGATGAGGTCGACGAGGTTGGTGCCGCCACCGAGGAAGCGTGCCCCAGGGGTCTCGGCCACCAGGGTCACGGCCTGCTCGACGTCGGTGGCCCGGGTGTAGTCGAAGGGCCTCATGCCGGCACCCCCGCCGTACCCTCGGTTGACGAGACCGACTCGACCGAGGCGACCGACTCGATGGCGTCGACGATCCCGTTGTAGGCGCCACAGCGGCAGAGGTTGCCACTCATCCGCTCGCGAATCTCGTTGCGGGACAACGGTGGGGATGACGACACGTCCTTGGTGACGGCACTCGGGACACCTGCGCTGTGCTCGGCGAGCATGCCGAGGGCCGAGCAGATCTGCCCCGGGGTGCAGTAGCCGCACTGCAGGCCGTCGAAGCTCACGAAGGCGTCCTGCAGGGGGTGCGGGCCGACCCCCTCGATCGTCGTCACCGCCCGCCCGTCGTACTGCACCGCCAGGGCGAGGCACGACACGATGCGACGGCCGTCGACGAGCACCGTGCAGGCCCCGCACGCCCCCTGGTTGCAGCCCTTCTTCGTGCCGGTGAGGTGCAGGTGCTCCCGCAGGGCGTCCAGGAGGCTGACCCGGGGTTCGAGCTCGAGCGTCGTGCCCACGCCGTTGACGACGAGGTGTACGGGGCGGGCGGGCGGCGCCGGTGGTGTGGCGGTGGGGGTGGCAGGCTGGTCGGTCATAAGGCTCCAGTTAACGCAACGACGTTCTCTTCGGTTGCCGGTACGCTAACGCAACGTCATTGCGGTAGCAAGGGGTCTGAGCCGAGGAGGGTGGAGGATGGGCGACGGCTTCGTCCGGGCCCGCCGGCCCGAGCACAAGCAGCAGCGCCGCGACGCCATCCTCGCCGCCGCCCGTGCGCTCGCCCTGGAGCAGGGCATCCGCGCCGTCACGCTCGGCGACCTCGCCGCGTCGGTGGGGCTGGCCAAGTCCAACGTCGTGCGCTACTTCGGCACGCGGGAGGAGATCTTCGTCGAGCTGTTCAGCGAGGAGGGACTGCGGCTGCGGGAGACGCTGGGGCCACGGCTCGCCCACGTCACGCATGAGTCGCTGCCGCGGGTGCTGGCTGGCGCCCTGATGGAGCACGAGCTGTTCTGCGAGCTGCTCAGCCAGCTCACCACCCACCTGGAGCACAACGTGTCCTACCCGGCCGCCGAACGGCTCAAGGTCACGTCCACGGCCGTCGTCGGGGAGCTCGCGCGGGAGCTGGCGCGGCGTCCGGTCGGTCTCGACGTCGAGCAGGCCACCCTGCTGCTGACCGCGACGTCGCAGATCGGTGCCGGGCTGTGGTCTGCCTCCCGCCCGTCCGAGGTCGTGCTGCAGGTGTATGCCGCCCACCCGGAGGTGGTGCCCACCGGCTCGGTCCAGGGGGCTGTCGAACGCCTCGTCGCGGCGCTCGCGACCGGCTTGCGGGCGGAGACGCCCAGGACCCCGCCGGCGCCCGCGGCCGAAGCGTCGCGGCATACGGTGGAGGCATGAGCACTGTTCCCACCGTCTCGCTGACCACCCCGACCGGCCCGGTCCCGATCCCCCAGCTGGGGTTCGGCGTCTGGCAGGTCCCGCAGGACGAGGTCGCCGCGGCCGTCACGAGCGCGATGGAGGCCGGCTACCGGCACATCGACACCGCAGCCATGTACGAGAACGAGACTGGCGTCGGTCAGGCGGTCCAGGACAGCGGTCTCGGCGACAACGTCTGGGTCACGACGAAGCTCAACAACAACGCGCACGGGTTCGACGCGGCCATGAAGGCGTTCGACGCGTCGATGGGCAAGCTGCAGCGCGAGACCCTCGACCTCTATCTCATCCACTGGCCGCTGCCGCAGAAGAACACCTACCCCGAGGCGTGGAAGGCCATGCAGGCCCTGCGTGACGACGGCCGGATCACGACCATCGGGGTCTGCAACTTCCAGGTCCCGCACCTGCAGCGGCTGTTCGACGAGACCGGTGAGTACCCCGCGATCAACCAGATCGAGCTGCACCCCTACCTCGTGCAGCAGGAGCTGCGGGACTTCCACGCGGCCAACGGCATCATCACCGAGGCGTGGAGCCCGCTGGCGTCCGGCGGCGACGTGCTGACCGACGACACGATCAAGACCATCGCCGACGCGCACGGGGTCACCCCGGCGCAGGCGATCCTGCGCTGGCACCTCCAGCTCGACAACGTCGTGATCCCGAAGTCGGTCACCCCCGACCGTATTCGCGAGAACTTCGACGTGTTCGGCTTCGAGCTCACCCCCGACGAGGTCGCACAGATCACCGCCCTCGACCGCGGCCACCGCACCGGGCCCGACCCCGACACGTTCGGCGGCTGACGCCGGGCCGCTGGCAGACTGGCGCTCATGAGCGACGACGAGGTGGCCGGCGGGGTCCGTCCACTCGAGGCCGGCATCGAGGTCGACCTGAGCCGGGCGATGTCTTACGGCGACTACCTCGCCCTCGACCAGCTGCTCGGCGCCCAGCACCCACGCAGCGAGCCGCCGCAGCATGACGAGCTGCTGTTCATCGTGCAGCACCAGACGTCTGAGCTGTGGCTCAAGCTGCTGCTGCACGAGCTGCGTTCCGCCCGTGCGCTGTTGAGCACCGACGACCTGGCGCCCGCCCTCAAGCGCCTCGCGCGGGTCAAGCGCATCCAGGAGGTGCTGATCCTCCAGTGGGACGTGCTCGCGACGCTGACGCCGAGCGAGTACGCGCTGATCCGGCCGTTCCTGGCGACCAGCTCGGGCTTCCAGTCGTGGCAGTACCGCGCGGTCGAGTTCCTGCTCGGCAACAAGAACGCCGACATGGTGCGGGTGTTCGACCACGACCTCGCGGCCCACGACCTGCTCGACGGACTGCTGCGCGAGCCGAGCCTCTACGACGAGTTCCTGCGCTACCTCGGGCGGCACGGGTATGCGGTCCCGACCGAGCTGCTCGACCGCGACTGGACGATGCCGCATACCCCCGACGACGCGCTCGTCGAGGTGTTCGCCCAGGTCTACGCCGCGCCGGCCGAGCACTGGGGCGTCTACGAGACCTGCGAGGAGCTGGTCGACGTCGAGGACAACATGCAGCTCTGGCGGTTCAAGCACCTCAAGGTCGTCGAGCGCACCATCGGCCACAAGCGCGGCACCGGCGGGTCGAGCGGAGTCGAGTTCCTGCGTCGCGCGCTCGACCTGACGTTCTTCCCCGAGCTGTATGCGGTTCGCTCGCGAATCGGAGAGTAGTCGCCTGGGTGGGCCTTGGCCCGCCGCCGGGAATGGTCAGGCGGACGCCCGCAGCCGCACCTGGCGCTTGATGCGACTGAGCATGGCCACCATCCCGCGCAGCCGCAGCGGCGAGACCGCTTCGGCCAGACCGAACCGGTAGGGCGCGTCGTCCGGCACGGCCAGCACGTCGGCCGCGGGCAGCCCGTCCAGGCCCTCGTGCAGGATGCCGGCGAACCCCCGGGTGGTCGGCGACTCAGCCGGGGCGTGGAAGTACAGGTGCACGATGCGGTCCGCCCCGTCGTCGACCTCGACGGCGAGGAACAGCGGCGACTGGCACTCGTCGACGCGTTCGAGCAGCTCGTCGTGGCCGGCATACCGCTCCGGGAGCCCGGGGAGCTCGTCGCTGAACTCCAGGAGCAGCTGCAGCTTGTCGGGCGACGAGGCGGCCTGGAAGTCCTCGGCGATCTCCTCGAGGGCCGGTGGGAGCGGTCGCGCCGCGGTCTCGCTCATCGCTCGATGGGGACCCGGACGGCGTTGCCCCACTCGGTCCACGAGCCGTCGTAGTTGCGCACCTTCTCGAAGCCGAGCAGGTGGGTCAGGACGAACCAGGTATGCGAGGACCGTTCTCCGATGCGGCAGTAGGCGATCACGTCGTCGCTGGGAGAGAGGCCCGCCTCGCCCTGGTAGAGCGCCTCCAGCTCGTCGCGGGACCGGAACGTGCCGTCGGCGTTGGCCGCCTTGGCCCACGGCACCGACGCCGCCCCCGGGATGTGCCCACCACGGACCGCGCCCTCCTGCGGGTAGTCGGGCATGTGCAGCAGCTCACCGGAGTACTCGCCGGGGGAGCGCACGTCGACGAGCGGCTGGCCGAGGTGCTCGAGGACGTCGTCCTTGAAGGCCCGGATCGGCGCGTCCGACCGCTCGACCACGGGGTAGTCGACGGCGGCGGGCGACGGCACGTCGCGGGTCATCTCGCGGCCCTCGGCGAGCCACGCCGCCCGCCCGCCGTCGAGCAGGCGTACGTCCTCGTGGCCGAACAGGCTGAAGACCCACAGGGCGTATGCCGCCCACCAGTTGCTCTTGTCGCCGTAGACGACGACCGTCGTGTCGCGGTCGATCCCGCGGCTGCCGAGGACCTCGGCGAACGTTGCGCCGTCGACGTAGTCGCGCGTCACCGGGTCGTTGAGGTCGAGGTGCCAGTCGACCTTGACCGCACCCGGGATATGTCCGCTGTCGTAGAGCAGGACGTCCTCGTCGGACTCGACCACGACGATGCCGCCCGGCGCCCCGACGGCCCCCGCGGCGATCTGCTCGGCGAGCCACTCGGTGGACACGAGCCGCTCGGGGTGCGCGTACTCAGAGAAGTCCTTGTTGGTCACCGCCCCATCGTGGCACGCACGCTCCAGCGTCCCTTCACGGGTTCACCATCGTGTACAGGTCCTTCAGCGACCCGAAACCTCGAGCGCAGACGAGGTCCGCGCTCGCATCCCGGCAGCTGCGCTGCTCCTGTTCATCCAGGGCCTCGTTCATCGTCTCGATGCTGTTGTCGGAGAGGGTCCACCCCAGGGGCACGGCCACCGAGGGGGCGGTGGTGCCGTGGACGACGACGACAGGGTAGGGCCGCTGGCTCTCGATCGCCCGGACGGCGTCGTCGCAGCGGGCCGCCGAGGTGCCCGCGGGAGCGGCGGAGGTGGGGCCGGTCGTCGGGCAGGCGGCGGTCGTGTCCACGAGGGAGGTGGCGGACATCAGACGCGCGGCCCGTTGCAGCAGGGTGGGGCCCGAGGCCTGCTGGTCGGCCGCCCGGCCCTTGCCGATGATGGGGACCAGCGGGTCCTCCACCTCGGTGACCGCGCGGGGCCGCAGATCGGTGCCCGGGTGGTTGTCGAGGTAGACCAGGACGGGCACGACCAGCGTCGGCGTCGCGGACGTGCGCAGCTGCTCGGAGTTGGCCTGCCGCACCATAGGGAGCCAGGTGGACGACAGGTCGACGATCGTGCCGATCCCGGTGTTCTCCGCGTAGGCGCCGTCGATGAGCTGGTCGTGGCCGTCGACTGCACCACACGGGCCGATGGCCCCGGCCGGCGTGACGTAGGCGAAGCGGCTGGAGAACATGGCGGCGGTGCTGGACTTCACCGGGCCGACGCAGTGCTGCCCGGCGCCGGCGGCCGACTCCGGATACGCCCCGAAGAGGTCGATGGAACCGGCGACCGGCTGGCCGGTGGCCGCACAGTCGGTGCCCGGGGGGACCGGGCCGAGGTCGACCTGGCTGACGAGCACCCGACAACCGGTCCCCAGGGACGTCGAGTTGAGGACCAGCTGACCGGTCGGGTGCGTCTTGGCCCCGCCGGACCCGAGGAACGTCGTGTCCAACGCGGGCGACTGCGTCTGCCACACCGCTTCCATGAGCGCGGCGCGATCGGCCCAACCGGCATTGCCGGTCTCGTCGAGCTTGCCGAGGGCGGCGGACTCCCCGAGGGGCGGGGCCGGGACTCCGGTCGCCGGATACAGGAGGTCGCGCACGAGGAGCCCCACCGAGGCGACCGCCAGGGCGGTCTGGCCGGCGATGGCCTTGACCTGGTCCGCGCTGTGACCGGGCGAGGCGTTGCGCGCGACCGTGAGCCCGACCGCGCCGCCGCTCGCTCCGCTGGAGAGCAGGCCGCTGGCCGCGGCGCATCCACCGGGCGTGTGGGCGACGATCCGGTCCAGCGCCGCCGACGTCCAGTAGGTGGCTCGGATCCCGCCCCCTGCGGCGGCGTAGAAGAACATCGGGCGCACGGTGAAGGCGCCCGACCGGACGGAGCATCCGGGAGCCGTGGACCAGTCTGCGAACGCCTCGGTCATGCTGGCGCGTCGGGGCGAGGCAGGAGCGTCCACGAGGTTGCGGGTGCCGTGGATGCTGGCGTCCCCACCCCACACGCCGCCCAGCGCGACGGCCCCGACGAGCAATGACGTCAGTGGCGCCGCGCGCAGGCCGGCCCTCCAGAACACGTCCGGCGCGCCACCGTCCTGGGCGATGACCATGAGGCAGCCGAGGACGAGGAACGACGAGGTCAGGCAGAGCAGGACGCAGGCGATGACGCCGGCGCCCGCAACCCATAGCGGGACCACGTTCAACACGAGGAAGATCGCCAGCCAGAAGAAGAGCATCCGCACTCGCCACCGGCTGACGAAGGCGGACTCGCCACCCATCGGCCGTTCGCCGCCGACGGTCAGGGCTCTGCTGAGGGCGCTGCCGGAGCTCAGGACAACACGAACCAGCCTGGCTCCGAGCGCCCACGAACCCACGGCCCCGGAGATGCCCAGCACGATCAGGGCCACCGCCAGCCACCAGTCCGACAGCCCTTCGTCCGGTCCCGACAGCGGCCCGAGCGCCACCACGGGAGTGAACGAGCGCACCAGGGCGAGGCCGCCGATGACCAAGGGCAGGACGGCCAGGACGTCACCGGTGCGGGTGAAGACCGGGATGTCCGACGGCTCGAACGGCGGCCGAGCCGGACGCGGGCCGGCCCAGCGTCGCCGGCGGAAGACCCAGCTGAGCACCCCCACCGAGACCGGCACGGCGACGAACGCCATGAGCCACAGCCAGTTGACCCCCTGGAAGCGGTTCAGCGCCGCGCCGAGCAGCACGAGAGCCGGCCCGAGCCAGTAGATCCAGAGCACGGGGGCGGGACGTTGCTCGCCCGCCGCGTGATCGGCGAACGGGAGGTCGTCGGCGACCACGCGGGCGAACTCGCTACGGAGCCGGCCGAGGACGAAGAGACCGGCGCTCAGGGCCAGCAGCACCAACAGGGCGGCGGCCCCGTGCCACAGGCCGATCCAGCCGTCGATCCATCGTCGTTGGACGTCGGGGAGCTCGTCCAGCAGGTTCGGCCCGGACGCCAGGGCCAACAAGACGATCGGCACCAGCGGCAGCACCGAGAAGCGGTGGAGGAAGAGGGCCCGCCCCAGGTGGCGAAGGTTCGCCCGCCACCTTCTGCCGTCGGCGCTGGTGCCGACCAGGCGCCGCAGGACCAGCAGCGCCACGATCAGCGCCGCCACCCACGTGGCCTCGGTCAGCAGGCGGATCACATAGGCCCACTCGTCGGCATACCGCGTCGGGCGGCCGTAGATGGCGGCGGCGAGGTTCTCGAGCAGGTTCAGCACGGCCAGCAGGACGGCCGGCCGACGCCAGCCGGTGCCCCACCCGATGAGCCAGCTCAGGACCCGCGCGGAACACAGGACGACGACGGTGTCGAGGGCCAGGTAGGCGAGGAGCCACGCACCGATGTGGCCCTGGTCGTTGGAGAAGCTCGGGGCGGTCCAGCCCGAGATGTTGAACAGTCCCCCCGGACCCAGCAGGGTCGCGAAGGGCCAGGTCCGGCCCCGGTCGTCGAGCACCTGGCCGGTCAGCCGGTCCAGCTCGGACATGGCCACGTATGCGGTCAGGAGCAGCCCGACCGTCGCCGCCCGCCCCCCGTGCAGACGGGTGGTGGAGATGGCGCCGGGTGATGCCGAAATGTCCGGGTCGCTCATCACCCGCCACAGCATGCCCGATGTGGGAGCTCGCCTCGTCGAAACCGCCGGAGCCCAGCTCCCCGGCCCATTCCGAATGGCTTCAACCGCCTTCAGGGCCAAGGTGGTCCGAGTTGTCCGGCGTCGGGCCAGTCGACCCGTCCGCTCAGGCCAGTGCGCCGGTGGTCGACCGGGGCACTGGCCTGAGTTGTCTGCCGCTGCCTCGGTCTGCCGCTGCGTCGGGTCAGGCGGGCGCGGCCGACGTCAGCCGGCGGCTGTGCCGGATCACCAGCTGTACGGCCACCGTGGCGGCGACACCGATGAGACACGCGGCGCTCGCGGTGACGGCCAGCTGGTTCCAGTCGACCGTCGTGACGGTGATCGTGCGTGGGGCGGTGACGTAGCTGGGATCGTCGGGGCCCACCCTGGCCAGCGCGGTGGTCGCGCCGAGGGCGATCCAGACGACGACAGTGGCGAGCGCAAAGCCGACGCGGCGGGTGGTGTGTGACGGTGATGACATAGCGTCCTCCTGTTGTCGGCGCCGGCTGACCGCCGGACGAGGTCACCCCAGACCACGGCACCGATCTCGGAGAACGCTTGCGAACCGCTTGGACCGACGAGTCCAAGACACCCAAAGCCCTCGGAAAGGGGCCGATCCGGGTGGTCGGACGCCGATAACCGAGGTGTTACGCAGGCGCGCGGCGGTATCCTCCCGTCAAGCCGAACGGGCGGTGATGCGTGAGCCACCACGAGAACACTGGTCATGACGGGCTGCCCGACGGCCTCGAGCTGCGCATGCTCGGCCCGCTCGAAGCGTGGCGTGGCAACGAGCAGCTTCGGCTCGGTGGCCGGCGTCAGCGCTGCGTACTCGCCTGCCTCCTCCTCGAGGCCGGGCACGACCTGGCCTCGGACCGGATCGTCGACGCCGTGTGGGGGGAGCGCCCGCCCGCCGGAGTGACGACCACGTTGCAGACCTACATCTTCCACCTGCGCCAAGCCCTGGAGCCGCAACGGGACAAGGGAGCAGCCCCACGCATCCTCGTCACCGTCCCGGGTGGGTACCGGCTGGAGACCGCGGCCGCCTCCGTCGACGCTCGACGCTTCGAAGGGCTGCTCACCGCCGGTCGGGTGTCATTGCCCTCCGACCCCGTCACTGCAGCCGGCCTACTCGGCGAGGCCCTGGCGCTTTGGCGCGGTGACGTGCTGTCCGACCTGCCGTCGATCGATGGCGTCGTGGCTCCGGTGGCCGCGCGGCTGGCCGACCTGCGGGTCGTGGCCGGCGAGCTGTGGGTCGAGGCCGAGCTCGCGCTCGGCCACCAGGACGCCCTCAGGATTCTCGACGACCTGGTGGCTCAGTACCCATTGCGCGAGCACCTGGCCGCCCTGCGAATGCTCGCTCTCTACCGCGAGGGGCGGCAGTCCGACGCGCTGGCCGCATACCGGGCGCTGCGACAGACGCTCGACGACGAGCTCGGCATCCGGCCGTCGCCCGAGGTCGAGGCCATGCACCAGCGCATCCTGCGTCAGGACCCGAGCCTGGGTGTGCCTCCTCACGAGCCGGAACCGGGCGCGGCGACGGAGCCGGTGGAGGCCGAGCCCGGGGCGTCTCCGGATTCGGGGCCGCCCGCTGAGCCCGGACTGGTGGACGGCAGCCTCGGGGTAGGGGTCGCCCCGAAGCCGCTGCAGGGGTCTCGACGGGGCGTGCTGCGGGGGATCAGCCGGTCCGGGTGGGCCGTCGTCGCCGCCGTCGTCGTGGTCGCCCTCACGGCCCTGGTCGGCTCGACCTTCCTCTCGCGTCGGGCCGACGTGACCGCACTACCCGCCAACAGCATCGGACCGGTCGACGCCAAAGGCCTGCTCGGCGACGCCGTGGTCCTCGCCAGCGCCCCCACGGCCATGGTGGGCGCGGGTGACGTCATCTGGGCGATCCAGGCTGACGCCGAGTCCATCGTCAAGATCGACCGCCGCAGCCGGGCGGTCATCCAGACCATCCGCGGCATCGGACGGGTCCCGCAAGCCCTGGCGGCAGCCGGTGAGGACCTGTGGGTCGTCGCCTTCGGCGAGGGGTCGCTGGTCCGGTTCAACACGACGACGGCCCAGGTGGTGGGCAGGATCCCTGTCGGCATCGACCCGGCTGCCGTCGCGGTGGGGCCGAGCGGGGTGTGGGTGGCCAACAGCGGCGACAACACGGTGACCCGCGTCGATCCGGGCACCCAGAAGGTGGTCGCGGTCATCCCCGTCGGCGACGGACCGGACGCCCTGGCACTGGATGGCTCCACCCTCTGGGTAGCCAACGGCCGCAGCGGCACGATCAGCC
>JALZBI010000147.1 GCA_030947565.1 Actinomycetota bacterium | reverse complement strand
CCTCGGTGAACATGGAGCGGTCGGTGAGCAGGTCGGTCTGGGCAGGCAGGCCGCCGGGCGGGGCGTAGTAGGTCGTCATCGTGGGAGCACTCCTTCGTGGTCCTTTGGGCTGTGGTCACGTCCGTCTTGACGTGTTGCTCGGTCAAGGCTCGGAGCTCTAGTCTCCGCCGGGGTTGCGGTGTCCCGCAACGTAGGCGACACCCCTTTGGTGTCGGACCGCGGCCGGGCCAAGGTGGCCACCTGTTCGGCGGTGATCCCGGCCATGGCGATCAGCTCTTCCTCGTCGATCGCGCCGCAGTCATGGCCGCGTTGGAGGTAGCGCGCCAAGGCTCGCAGCGTGGCCGGTTCGTCGAGGACGCCGCTCTCGGCGTTGGTGAGATAGTCGTGCACCCGCTTCGCGGCACGGGCGGCACCCTCGCGGTAGAAGGCGAAGGTCGCGGCGTAGCGGGTCGGGAGCTGGCCCGGGTGCAGGTCCCAGCCTTGGTAGAACCCGCGTTCGAGGGCTCGGCGCACGAGGCCGGCGTGCACCGTCCAGGCGCGCCGGACCTGGTCTGCAGACCCGACGGGGAGCAGGTTCGTCGAGCCGTCCGACAGGTGTACCGGAGTGCCGGCGACGGCCACCTGCATGACCTGCTTGGCGAAGTCGGCGGCCGGGTGGTCGGAGGCTTGGTACTCGGCGCTGATCTGCAGGGAGGCGCTGTAGTCGTAGGTGCCGTAGTGCAGCGCGCTGACCCGGCCCAGGCCGGCATGGACCGCCTGCGAGATCGGCACCCGCCCGTCGGCGCCGATGATGAGCTGGGGGGTCTCGACCTGGATCTCGAAGCGCAACCGCCCCGAAGCCAGCCCGTATGCCTGTTCCAGCTGCTCGCATACGGCCACCATCGCGTCGACCTGGCTGACCGTGCTCACCTTGGGAAAGGTCAGCACCAGGCCGTCTGGCAGGACGCCGTTGCCCTCGAGCAACGCGCCCAGGAACAGATCGAGAGTGCGGATGCCGCGGCGACGGGTCGGCGCTTCGAAGCACTTGAAGCGGGGCCCGACCCACGCCGGCGCCGAACCGGACTGCAGAGCGGTGACGACCTGCTCGGCGGCAGCGACGCTGTCGCGGTCCTCGGCCTCGTCGCCGCGACTGCCGTAACCGTCCTCGAAGTCCAGCCGGAGATCCTCGATCGGGTCACGCTCGAGCTTCGCCAGGACCCGAGGTGCTACCTCGCCGGTGAGCTCGTCACTCAGACCGGCGAGCGCGCAGACCGTCTCGATGCCGCCGTGCTCCTGCACCAGGTCGAGGGCGCTCCGGCCCCAGTCCCGGGGCAGATCGGGGGTGTACCGGTCCGCCGGGACGTAGACGGTGTGCACCGGCTGGCGGCGACCGTCGTCGCCGGGGTATGCGTCGGCGAGGAGCGCGTCGGTGTCGGCGAGCTCCACGTCGAGCCGGTCGAGCAGCTCGTCGGTCAGCGCGGGGGACACCTCACGCCACCCGCTCGTACGCCGGCAGGGTCAGGAAGTCGACGAAGTCCTCGTCGAGGCACAGGGACGAGATGAGCTCCTTGGCGGGCAGGTAGTGCTGTTGGAAGGTCTCCTCCGGCACCTCGCCGCGGAGCCGCTCCATCTCCTCGTCGAGCACCCGCGACACCAGCTCCCTGGTGACGGGTTCTCCGGTGTCGGCGAGCACCGTGCCGTTCTTGATCAGCTGCCACACCTGAGCCCGGGAGATCTCGGCGGTGGCCGCATCCTCCATGAGGTTGTGGATCGCGACGGCGCCGTTGCCGGAGAGCCACACGGCTGTATACGCGAGCGCCACGTAGAGGTTGTTGCGAAGGCCTTCGAGGGTGTTGCTGCCCTCGGCCGAGGCGATGTCGAGCAGCTGCTCGGCGCTCACCGATACGTCGTCGCGACGCCGGTCCAGCTGGTTGGGCCGGTCGCCGAGCACCTCGTCGAAGACCTCGCGGCATACCGGGACGAGATCCGGGTGCGCGACCCAGGAACCGTCGAACCCGTCAGTGGCCTCGCGCAGCTTGTCCGCCCTGACCTTGGCCAGCGCCACGGCGTTGACCTCGGGGTCCTTGCGGCTGGGGATGAAGGCCGCCATGCCTCCCATGGCGAACGCGCCCCGAGAGTGGCACGTCTTGACGAGCAGCTCGGTGTAGGCGCGCATGAACGGCGCGGTCATCGTGATGTCGGACCGGTCCACCATGACGAAGTCCGGCCCGGCGTCGCGGAAGTACTTGATGATGCTGAAGAGATAGTCCCAGCGGCCGGCGTTCAGACCTGAGGCGTGATCGCGCAGCTCGTAGAGGAACTCCTCCATCTCGAACGCCGCCGGGATCGTCTCGATGAGCATGGTGGCGCGGATGGTGCCGTGCGGAATGCCGAGCTCGGCTTGGGCGAAGGTGAAGATGTCGTTCCAGAGGCGAGCCTCGAGGTGGCTTTCCATCTTCGGCAGGTAGTAGTAGGGGCCGTGGCCGCGGTCGAGGAGCAGCTGCGCGAGGTGGAAGAAGTGCAGTCCGAAGTCGACGAGCGCGCCGACGCCCGGCTTTCCGTCGACGACGACGTGCGTCTCGTCGAGATGCCAGCCGCGCGGCCGCATGACGACGACGGCGAGCGGTGAGTCGGTGCGCAGCCGGTACTCACGGCCGTCCTCGGCTGTGGCGGACAGCGTCCCTCGAGCGCCGTCCCGGAGGTTGAGCAGGGCGTCGATCACGTTGGGCCATGTCGGGCAGCTGGCGTCCTCCATGTCGGCGAGCCACACCTTGGCACCGGAGTTGAGCGCGTTGATCGCCATCTTGGCGGGCGTCGCCGGGCCGGTCATCTCCACCCGGCGGTCGGCAAGGGCCGGCGGCGCAGCGGCCACGGCCCATTCGGACTCACGGACCTCACGGGTGTCGGCCAGGAAGTCGAGCCGGCCGGTGCGGGCGGTCTCTGCCCGCTGGGTATGACGGGCGGACAGCAGCTCGTCGCGGCGACCGGCGAACCGGTGGTGCAGCTCCCCGACGAAGCGGAGGGCGTCCGGGGTGAGAATCTCCTCGCCGCGGTCCACCGGGTGGGGGTCGGTCAGTTCGAGCGTCATGAGCGCCTACCTCTTAGAGTCGGTGGGGGGATCGGGCGTTACCGAGGGCTGTCCGCGGCGGCGGCGACGACGGCCTCCGCGACGGCCGGGGCGACACGGGCGTCGAAGACGCTCGGCACGATGTAGCTGGCGTTCAGCTCCTCATCGCCCACGCAGCTGGCGATGGCCTCCGCAGCCGCCACCAGCATCGGCGTGGTGATGTCGCGGGCGGTAGCGTCGAGCAGACCACGGAAGAGCCCCGGGAAGGCCAGCACGTTGTTGATCTGGTTGGGGAAGTCGCTGCGTCCGGTCGCTACGACCGTGGCGTGCTTGGCGGCCTCGATGGGATGAATCTCCGGGTCGGGGTTGGCCAGCGCCAGCACGATCGCGCCGCCGGCCATGGTCGCGACGTGCTCAGCTGCTATCACGTTGGGTGCCGACACGCCGATGAAGACGTCGGCGCCCACGAGCGCCTCGTGCAGGGTGCCGGAGACGGCATCGGGGTTGGTGTTGTCGGCGATCCACTGTCGGTGCTCGTCGGCGTAGGTGCCGCCACGGTGGATAGCTCCGGAGCGGTCGCAGGCGACGATGTGGCTGGCTCCCTGGGCGTGCAGGAGCCGGATGATCGCGTGTCCGGCAGCGCCCGCCCCGCTGATGACGATCTTGACCGAGTCGATCTCCTTGTCCACGACTCGCAGGGCGTTGATCAGGGCGGCGAGCACGACGATGGCGGTGCCGTGCTGGTCGTCGTGGAAGACCGGGATATCGAGCTCCTCGCGGAGCCGGCGTTCGATCTCGAAGCAGCGAGGAGCGGCGATGTCCTCGAGGTTGATTCCGCCGTAGACGGGCGCCAGCGCCTTGACGATCAGGATGATCTCCTCGGTGTCGGTGGTGTCCAGGCACACCGGCCAGGCGTCGACCCCCGCGAACCGCTTGAACAGCGCCGCCTTACCTTCCATCACCGGCAAGGCCGCCGCGGGGCCGATGTTTCCTAACCCCAGGACGGCGGTGCCGTCGGTGACCACGGCCACGGTGTTGCGCTTGATGGTGAGCCGGCGCACGTCGTCGGGGTTCGCGGCGATGGCCAGACACACCCGGGCGACTCCGGGGGTGTATGCCCGTGACAGGTCGTCCCGGTTGCGAAGCTCCACCTTCGACTCGACGGAGAGCTTGCCTCCTAGGTGCATCAAGAAGGTTCGGTCACTCACCTTGCGGACGCTGACACCGTCGAGCTTGTCGATGGAGTCGGCGACCTCAGCCGCGTGCTCCTCGTCGGCGGTGTTGCACGTGATGTCGACAACGACCCGCTCGTGAGTGGATTCGATGACGTCCAAGGCGGTGATCTCCGCGCCCGCCGAAGCAACCGCGGCGGTCAGGTCGGACGTTGCGCTGAATCCCGCGGGGGCGGCGACGCGCATGGTGATCGCGTGACCGGGGCTGGGACGTGACATGTGGCTCCTTTGCCATCTCGTCGGTTCCGTACGATGGAGACTACTTTCTGTCTGGTGAAAGTGCAACCCAGCCTGAGCCCCTGTCGGGCGGCCTTCTCCACCCTGAGGTCTCCGACTGACGGACAGCAGCGTCTGCAGAGCGGAATATGATGTCGAGTGGTAGGGCCGAGCTGGAAGGTGTGCGGGCCGCGCACTACGCGACGTCACGCCGTCAATCAGGGAGGTTCGATGAGTGCAGTGGATCCCGTTGACGTCAGCCCAACGGACGTCGTCTACAAGCCCAGCAACCCTCGCGCCGGCACCGTCCGATCCATCGAACGCGCCTTCGATCTGCTTGAGACGATGGCCGACCACGGCGGCACTATGGGGCTATCGCAGCTCGCAACCGCGTCCGGGCTGCCGCTCCCGACCATCCACCGGCTGCTGCGAACCCTGGTTGATCTGGGTTACCTGCGCCAGGACGCCAGCCGGCAGTACGTCCTCGCGCCCCGGCTGATCCGGCTCGGCGAGAGCTCTGCGGCGATGCTCGGGGTGTGGGCCAAACCGCATCTCGACCGGCTCGTCAAGGAGCTCGGCGAGTCGGCCAACCTCGCCATGCTGGACGGCGACGAGATCGTCTATGTCGCCCAAGCCCAGTCCCACCAGTCGATGCGGATGTTCACCGAGGTCGGCCGCCGCGTACTCCCGCACTGCACCGCCGTCGGCAAAGCACTCATGGCGCGGATGCCGCAGGACGTCGTCGCCGACGTACTGCGCCGCACCGGGATGCCAGAACACACCGAGCACACCATCACCAACCCGGGCGCCTTCGCCCAGGCCCTCAGGTGGGTGAACGAACACGGCTACGCCGTCGACGACGAGGAGCAGGAACATGGCGTGCGCTGCGTGGCCGTAGCGGTACCAGACGCCCCGGGCCAGCTCGGACTGTCGGTCTCGGGCCCAGCGTCCCGGATGACCGAGTCCACGATCGAGCGCGCGGTCCCCCTGCTGCAGTCCGCTGCCCAGGACCTGTCCCACGACCTGGCCTGAGCCCGGATCCGTAAGCAAGTCGTTGGTGGCCCCATAGAGTCGGGGGGCTCGCCCATGACTCAGCCTGCTCGTGGTGACCGACACCGGCAACGTTGGGTGTGCGAAGCCGCACTCCACGGCATGTGCGGACGATCACCGTGGTGGACGGCCCCGCCTCGGCCGCACTCGTCCCAGCGTGCTACGTGCGCAAGATGATCGGCTGGGCGGGACTGGTGGACGCGTGATGTTACACATCGGCGTCACCCTGACGGCGATCACTCTTACCGAGACGCACGCCAATCTCCTGCGTCAACCCGATCGATGGACCGCCGATCAGCTCCCACGCTCGAGCGATGCCCACCAGGAAGCAGACGATGACCAGCACGGCGATGGTTCGCACGTGCTCCGGGTCATTCGGTTCGTCGACGACGTGGAACGCCGTGACGAGCTGCAGGACGAAGATGGCCCCCAAGCCAAGCAGGAACAGCACGTCGCGAGCGTCTCGCCACCGAAGGCCGCGGACACGGACGAGTGACAGTAGCGACGCGATGATGAACAGCAGCCCGAGGATCGATACGACGAGGGCGGCCCAACCCACCTTGGTCTCCGGAATCAGCGCGAACAACGACACGGTCAGCGAGTTCGTGAACGCCGTGAGCGCCGCTGATGCCCGCACACGGTGGATCTGCGTCTCACCCTGCTCGGCCAGGCGCTGCTGCGAGACGGAGATGGCCACGAAGAGGAGCCCAACCA
>JALZBI010000146.1 GCA_030947565.1 Actinomycetota bacterium | reverse complement strand
ACTTTCCATACAGGAAAGTATGCGTCGAGCTTTCCGATTTGGCAAGAGGGAGGTGCACTGCCGACCGCGTCGGGCTTACGAGGGTTCAGCCAGCCCGCTCAGGTGACGCGCCCCGTCAGGAGGTAGCGCTCGTCCGAGATCGGTCCACCCCAGAGCAGTGGGTCGGTCAACGGTTCCACGACGATGTCAGCGAGGTGGGGCGTGGCGAGCCGGTGGCTCTCGACCGCCGTCAGACCTCCACCGGTCCACCACCGCCCCTCGACGAGGACGAGGCGCCCGCCGGGGCGAACGAGTCGCGCCCAGCGGCCGACCGCCGCCCCCGGATTGCGGAGCGCCCACAGGACGTGACGGCTCAGCACCACGTCGTATGCCGCCGGGTCGCCGGGCGGGTTGGCGGCGTCACCCTCCTGGACGATGGCTGCCACCCCAGCGGCCGCGACCTTGGCGCGAGCCGCTGCGACCATGGCCGGGGCCAGGTCGACGCCGTGGACGTGGTGGCCGTCCTGAGCGAGGAGCACCGTCAACGTGCCTGTGCCGCAGCCAAGGTCGAGCACGTCGGCCGGGGGCACCGGCAGGTGCCGGGTGAGCAGCGCGCGCCAGGCGGCCCGGGTGTCGAAGTCGCGGAGCCCGTGATCGGGCTCCTCGTCGAACCTCGCCGCCTCGGCGTCCCAGTAGGAACGCTGCTCAGGCAGGCGTTCGGGGGTCATCGGGCTCCTGCGACGGCGTGGGGTCGTGGCGAGCGTAGGGGCGACGGGTCGCGTGCACCCACAGCGCGGTGGATCGGCCCCCCCGAGGGGGGCCGGACCCACCTCGCTGCCGTGTTCACCCAGGCTCAAGAAGGCCGGACGATCTGCTGGATCGCCCAGCGGTTGCCGTCCGGGTCCACGACGTGGAGGAACCGGCCTCAGGCCTGGTCGTCGATCTCCCCGACGTCGAGGCCGCGCTCGCCCAGGTCTCGCTGGGTCTCCTCGATGTCGGCCGTGACGATCTGGAGACCCTTGACCGAGCCGGGCTCCGCGTCGGTGAGGCCCAGCCCGAAGGCGATGGAGCAGGCCGAGCCGGGCGGAGTCAGCTGCACGAACCGCAGCTCGGGGGTGACCACCTGATCGTGGTCGGCGTTGAAGCCGAACCGGTCGACGTAGAACGCCTTCGCGCGGTCGACGTCGGTGACCGGGATGATGACGAGCTCGAGTCGCAGATCCATGGCGTGGTGCTCCTGTCGTAGGCGTGCCTCCACGCTAGGCGGCATACCGGACAGTTCCTGACCGCTTGACAGGCCACGCCCAGTTTTGGAGCACAGCGACGGGCGTTGGTCGGGTGTTCATCCGGTTTCGGGCCGGTTGCAGCGACCAACGCCCGTCCGTGTGCCCGCCTCAGACGGGGCGCTTCTCCGGAGCGTTCTTGCTCGTCAGTGCCGCATCCTCCGTCGGCGCCGGCGCCGGCGCGCGGCTTAGGGTCGGGTATGGCCCAGCACACGGCATCGGACTCCACTCCCCTGCACCCTTCGGTACCGCCATCCGGCGCCGGCTGCGTCGAGTGCTTCGCCGCCGGTGGCTGGTGGGTCCACCTGAGACGCTGCGCGGCGTGCGGCCACATCGGATGTTGCGACACCTCCCCGTCGCAGCACGCGACCGCCCACTACGAGGCGACCGGCCACCCGGTGATCCGCAGCTTCGAGCCCGGGGAGACGTGGTTCTACGACTACCGCTCAGGCGAGATGTTCGACGGCCCTGACCTGGCGCCGCCGGCGAGCCATCCGGCGAGCCAGAGCGTGCCCGGGCCGGCCGGTGCCGTGCCGGACGACTGGCAGCAGCACCTCAACTGAGGTAGGCGTAGCTCGCGGCAGCAGCGCGGCCCGTCTGCGTGCGGTCAGGGCTGGTCGAAGTCGGCCGACGTCACCGGCGCATTGTTCTGCTCGACGAGGACCATCCAGTTACCCGAGTTGTCGCGGCATACCGCCTCGATCCCGTAGGGGCGCTCGGACGGCGGCTGGACGAACTCAACGCCCTTGGCCGTCAGGTCGGCGTAGGTCTGCTGACAGTCGTCGACCGAGAAGCCGAGGCCGTTGAGGCCGCCGGCGTCCTGCGCGCGTTTCATGGCCTCGATGAGGTCGGGGTCGAAGGGCGGACCCGGGACCGTGAGGTTGATCATGAGCTCGGGTTGGCGGGGGTTGATGACGGTGCACCACCGGTAGCCCTCGCCGAGGGTGACGTCGTCGCCCGCGGTGAAGCCCATCACCTCGGTGTAGAACTTCTTGGCCTCGTCCTGGTCCTTGACGAAGACGCTGACAATGCTGATGTCTTTGATCATGGCCCCGAGGCTACGAGGCCTGCTCGTCCGGGCGCTTCTCCTGCATTGCGGAGGTCTCCCGGCGCTCCGCCAGGCCCCACATGAACACGTAGCAGCCGGGTATGCGCGGCACGCCCGCCCCGGCGTAGCGCCCCTGGAAGGCCGACGGCGTCTCACCCACGATGGCGTGGAACCGGCTCGAGAAGGAGCCGAGCGAGCTGAACCCGACAGCGTGGCAGACCTCGGTGACCGTCAGGTTGGTCGCTCGCAAGAGGTCCTGCGCCCGTTCGATCCGGCGCCTCGACACGTAGTCGGCCGGCGTCATCCCGTAGGTGGCCGTGAAGAGCCGGAGGAAGTGGTACTTCGACAGTCCCGCGGCGTCGGCCAGCCGAGTGAGACTCACGTCGTGGGCATACTCCCGGTCGGCGAGGTCTCGCGCCCGGCGCAGGTGCACGAGGACGTCATCCGGTGCGCGTGCTGGCTGACCCACGTTCGACCTCTTTCTCCCTTCCACAACACTATGGTCGCGGTTGTGACGCAGTGGGGAGACATCACGGAGGCCGTCGGGGTCGCCCTGAGCGGTGATCGGGTGCGTGGAGTGGCGATGTTGAGTGCCTGCTGGGACGGCACCGCCGACGAGGACCATGGCCAGCGCTGCGTCATCGCGCACTACCTCGCCGACCTCCAGGACGACCTGGCCGGCGAGGTCGCCTGGGACGCGAGGGCTTTGACGGAGCACGGTCAGGTCGCGGACGCGGGCCTCACCGAGATCGGGATCCCGTCGGCGCGAGGAATGGCGCCGAGCCTGCACCTCAACCTCGGCGACGGCTACCTGCGCCAAGGCCGCGTCCACGACGCCCGTGCCCAGGTGGAGCTGGCGCTGACGACGGTCGACGCCCTCGGCGACGACGGCTACGGGGCGATGATCCGCAAGGGCCTGGCCGGCCTGCAGGAGCGGATCCAGGCGACGGTGCCTGACTGACGGCGCAGCAACACCGACGACCCGATGAGTTCCGCCCGCGAGAAGCGTCTACGGAGAGAGGCCTACATCACCGGAGGAGCCGAACGTGCGCAAGGTCGTCGTCTATGAGCTGCTGTCCCTCGACGGTGTCGCGGAGGAGCCGGACGGTTTCGTCACCGAGTGGGACGCGGGGATGGACGCCGAGCTCGGCGCCGTCATCTCGACACAGGACGCCGTCATCCTGGGCCGACGCAGCTATGACGAGTGGGCCGCGTTCTGGCCGGGCAGCGACATCGAGCCGTTCGCGACCTTCATCAACGGGGTGAGGAAGTACGTGGCGACGTCGACGCCGCTCGACCAGGACTGGTCGAACGCGAGCGCGGTCGACGGCGGTCTTGTCGAGTTCGTATGCGCTCTGAAGCAACGACCTGGAGCCGACATCGGGGTGCACGCCAGCATCTCGGTCGCCCAGTCACTGCTGGCCGCAGGGGTTGTCGACGAGGTCAGGCTGGTGATCGCACCCGCGATCACCAGGAGTGGGCAGCGACTGTTCGACGGCGTGCCGCCGGTGCGCCTGGAGCCGATCCGCGTCGAGACCTCGCCACTGGGTTACCTGCTCGCCGACTACCGCGTCCTGGCGTAGTCGTCGCGCCCTCAGCCCGCCCGGCCGCCGGACGAGTGGACGAGTGCTTCGACGACCGTCGCGGCGTCACGCTCAGCGATATCGGCGGGGTACGCCGGAAGCAGGTCGTCCCACACGACGAGCCACGACCCCACCAGCTGAGGCTGGCCGGCCGGGCGGGCGAAGAACCAGACGTGCAGATGGGCGCCGCCGTCTCCGATGCGATAGACGTGGCAGCGCCCGATGTGGGGCAGCGCCTCGACGTGTCGCGTGAGGTGCGCGGTGAGCACCCCCAGCTCGCCGGCCAGCTCGTCCGGTAGGTCGGCCAGGTCGTGGTGGTCGCGTGGGTGCAGCATGAGCACCAAGGGCACGCCGACCTGCTTGACCTGGGTCAGCCGCCACCGGTCGTTCAGCCAGATGCCCTGGCCGGAGCGCTCGCAGGACTCGCAGTGGTCCGGGTCCTCCCCGTCACGAGGTGGCTCGGGGATGACGGGCGGCCGCAGCGGCGCCACCCGCAGATCCTGGTCCGTGAACGGGCTGATGTCCCACCCGGTCATCTGGGAGAGCGGCAGCCGCCCCTCCTCGTCGGCGCCGGCGACGGCGTGCCGGTAGAACTCGTCGGGGGTCAGCGGCATACGCCGCACGTTAGCCAACCCAGGGCATACAGGGCGGCGGGTGCCTCAGCCCGTCGGCAGCTTCGCCATGATCTGGTTGCCGATCTCCTTCGCCGTCGTCGTGCCCTCAACCGACTGTTGCAGGTTGGTCAGGACGACGAGGGTCGTGGAGGTCTTGGGGTTGTAGACGGCGAGTGACTGGTATCCGGGCAACGAGCCATCGTGCCCGATCATCGCGCCGTACCGAGCCAGGGCCAGCCCGTACGCCGAGGTGCCACTGCCCACGGGCGTGAAGCTCTCCAGGCGCGTCTTCTGGGTGGCCGGGGCGAGGAGCCCACCGGTGGCCAGCGCCTGGGCGTAGACGGCCAGGTCGTCGGCGGTTGAGATCGCCGCCCCGGCGGCCCAGCCCCATGACGGGTTGTCGTTCGTGTGGTCGTTGGGCTTCAACGTGCCGGCCCGGGCCGCCGCCTGCTCGTCGGCCGGCAGGGCCGCGTCGACCAGGGTGGAGACGTTGGTCCCGAACATGTAGCCGTTCGGGTGGGGGCTGGGGAGGGTGTTGTCGGTCAGGGCCGGGAAGGACGTGTTCCTCAGGCCCAGCTTGGCGTAGACCCGCTCGCTCAGTGCCGGCCCGAGCTTCTGGCCCGTCAGCTTCTCAATGAGGAGACCGAGCAGCACCGTGTTGGTGTTGGAGTAGAGGAACCCGGTGGCGGGAGCGAACTTCGGCGGCATGGCCTCGCCCATCTGCGCGAGGTCTTCAGGGTTCCAGACCTTCTGGGGTTCGTCGTCCAGGGTGTGCTCGAACGAGTCGAGGAAGGTATAGCTGTCCAATCCCGAGGTCATGCCGAGCAGCTGCGCGATCGTGATCGCGCCACCGTTCGGCACCTCGGGCCGGTACTTCGAGATCGGGTCGTCCAACGCGAGCTTGCCCTCCTGGACCAGCTGGAGGACGACGGTGCCCACCATCGTCTTGGTGTTGCTGCCGATGCGGAAGTGGTCGCCGACCGTGACCGCCTCCGTGCTGCCCAGCTTTCGCACCCCGAAGGCCTCGGTCCACCGGCCCTGCGGCGTGTCGATCAGCACGACCGCGCCCGGTACGAGCATCTCCTTCATGGCGCTCTGAACGATGGGTCGGTAGGTGGCGGCGAGGGCCTGGGCGCCTGCGCTGGTCGTCGATGTGGTCGGTGACGTGCTTGAGGTTGCTGGTGACGTGGTCGACGACGACACCGCCGACGTGGTGGATGCAGCGTCTCCCCCGGTGGCGGACCCACCCGACGAGCATCCCGCCGCCAGCATGAGGCTCGGCACCACCGCCAGCACTACAAGACCCCGCGCCCGACGCGCGCCGAACACCCGGTTCGCCACGGAACGCTCCCCTCGTTACACAACTCCCCAAAGTATGCGGAGCGACGCCACCCGTGGGACGGGACCTGGGTCCCCAATTCCGGTTCACAGGGCTTCTGGTTGCCAAGAACGCGCGCTGGGTGGACGGTGTGCGGATGACGGCCACTCACGACGAGCAGCGAGACCAGATCGCCCACGGACGGGGCTTCTTCGCCGCCCTCGACCAGAGCGGCGGCAGCACCCCGAAGGCCCTTGCGGAGTACGGCATTCCTGAGAGCCAGTACGCCGGCGACGCCGAGATGTTCGACCTCGTCCACGCGATGCGGACGCGGGTCATGACCAGCCCGACCTTCACCGGCGACCGCATCCTGGCCACCATCCTGTTCGAGCAGACCATGGACCGCGACGTCAAGGGCATCGGCACTGCGGCATACCTCTGGGGG
>JALZBI010000145.1:1044-6284 GCA_030947565.1 Actinomycetota bacterium | reverse complement strand
GGCCGTCGCGGCGGCCCGGGCCGACGTGCCGGTGCTCGCCTCGTGCGCCTGTCGGCTCGAGGTTTTCGCGGCGGACGAGACACCCGGCGGAGGATGCAGGCCCCGCTGCGACTGCGACCACTGTCGGGGATGAGCGGCGAGCGGTGGGCGATCGGACTGGCACAGTGGGCGGGTGGACGACGAGACCCGGGCGCGGCGTGATCAGTGCAGCACCTTCATGCTCGGCGACGGGAACGTTCTACCGCAGGAGCTGCTGGCGACGATAGGCAAGGGCGTCGTCCCAGACACCTACGGTGAGGGCGGCGTCGTCGCTGAGCTCGAGTCAGCGGTGGCGAAGCTGTTGGGGTTCCCCGCAGCGGTGTTCATGCCCAGCGGGACGATGGCGCAGGCGGCGGTGCTCCGGGTGCACGCCGACGCCCGCAGGTCACGAACGGTGTTGTGGCATCCGTTGTGCCATTTGATGACCCACGAGGGTGATGCATACCGCCGGGTGCACTCGTTGGTGGGCCGCACGGTCGGGGCGCCCCACCGACTCGTCGAGCGCGACGACCTGGAGGAGGTGGCCGAGCCCGTGGCGGCCCTCCTGCTCGAGCTGCCGCAACGGGACCTCGGAGGACAGCTTCCGGCGTGGCCGGACCTGCTCGAGCAGGTCGCGTGGGCCCGCGAGCACGGGGCGGCCGCCCACCTGGACGGTGCCCGGCTCTGGGAGGCCAGTGCCGGGTACGAACGGTCGCCGGCGGAGATCGCCTCGGCGTTCGACTCCGCGTACGTCTCCTTCTACAAGGGCATCGGGGCCTTGCCCGGGTGCTGCGTGGTCGGGCCGCCGGACGTCGTGACGCAGGTGCGGGAGTGGAGGGGCCGCCTGGGGGGCACGCTGCACGGACTGTGGCCGGCGGCGGCCTCCGCGCTTAACCTGCTGGACGAGCGGCTCGCCGAGATGCCGCACCGGCTGGCGCACGCCAGGGCGATCGCCGCGGCCCTCGTCGACGTGGAGGGCGTCCGGGTGGTGCCCGACCCGCCCCAGACCCCGATGATGCATCTGCTGTTCAGCGTCAGCGAGGAGCGGTTCGTCGCCAACGCGCGGCGGCTGGCCGAGGACGAGGGCGTCTGGGTGTGGCCCCGGCCGATGCCCACGGCAGACCCCGAGGTCGTGCGTTGCGAGCTGACCGTCGGGAGGGCCACCGGCCGCATGGCTCCTGACGCCGTGGTGGCCGCCCTGGTGGCCCTGCGGGCCCCTGAGTGACGTCGCGGCCCTTCCCACCATCCCGGTGCAGATCGAGCCAACCAGGCCCGGTGTCACCGGCTCCATCGGTGCGTGACGAGCGACCGGGTGGACGTTGATGCCGACCTGGTCGCCGCCCTCGTGCGGGAGCGTTTCTCGAATGGGCCAGTTTGCCCCGTGGTCGCGGAAGAGCCGGGTGGTTGACAACCGCACCTTCCGACCGGGGGAGCGGCTCAGTGCTCGGCGGCCGTCCGCAGCCGGCTACGGCGAACAGGTGGCCAAGGAGCATCGGTGGCTGCCGTGGCTCGCCCCGTGAGCGACAGCCGACACCGCCCCCGAAACAGGGCTGGGCTAAGACGCCCGAGTTCCTGCGACCGGCCGCGACGACCTTCGCGCCTAGCGCACCGCTGAGACCTGACTTCCAAGGTGTGGGACGACAGCGTCGTCGACCCGGATCGTGTCCCCACCGCCGGTGCGGACCAGGCGGATGCCGAACCACGTCTTGCGGTCCCACCGCCGGTGTCGGGCCAGGGTGCGGATCGGTTCCTTTCCCCCGGCGAGGGTGACCGGGTCGATGGTCGTCATCACGCACCGGTCGCAGAGCTCGGTGGTCCGGAAGTCGACGTCGCCGATGCGGACGCCCTCCCACCGGTCCTCATCGAACGGGTCGGCACCGTCGATCACGACGTTGGCCCTGAACCGCAGGATCCCGAGCGGCTCCGCCACCGGTGGGGCAGCGGTGTCACTCAGGTCGTCCGGGTCGATGTCGGGCACGTCCGCGTCGTCCGCCTCCTCGCGGATCCACTCGTTGAGCCGGGTCATCGACGTCTGGGAGACGAGAAGCACCGGGCCGGCGTCGGCCCACGACATCGCGTCTCCCGGGCGGCCCCCGTGAGCGCCGGAGATCGGTCGCCCGGTCGGGTCCTCCTGCCAGACCAGCCGCAGCGGCCTCCCCACCCGGTCGCTCACCCAGGCGCTGACGTCGTCGTCGGCCGGTGGGGCGGCGCCCTGCCGGGAGATGCCGACGGGCACCGGCGGCAGGCCGAGGGGGGTCTCGACGAGGATGCCCGACCCGTCGGCGCGGTCGGTGATGCGGATGGTGTCGTCGTCGACGGGGGTCGCCGTCAGCCGCAGCAGCGCATGGACCTCGCGGGCGGTCACCAGGTCGCCCGCCGGGTCGACCAGCGCCCAGCGCCGGTCGCCCGCGAAGCCCCATGGTTCGACGACCGCGGACGTCACGGCCCCGCCGCCCATGGACTTGACGGGATAGCAGCGGAGCTGGGTCACCGGCATGACCGTGATGCTGTCAGAGGCCCGGTCAGGCTCGGTATGCCCCTCGGCGTCGTCTGGTGGTGTCCCCCGGTCATAGCGGGCGTCCTAGCGGCCATGGTGTCGTGTCCACGACCATCTCGCCGCTATGAGTGCCGCTGTGACCGGGGCCGACGACCCTGTCGTCGATCCCACGGCCCACCTGCGACGCCGGGCAATGCCGGCTCGATGCAGGGTCGCGACGTGCGCTGGCTGTGGTTCGGGCTGGGCGCGCTGGACGCCCCATTCACCCACGAGCCGGCGCCCCCAGGGCTGGTCGACGCCATGGCCGGCCGGGCCGGCCGGTTCGCTGCGGCGGCACGGCGTGCGACCGCCCTCGGTCCGGGGGTGTCGGACGCCGGTGTCACACTGTCGCGGTGCTCCTCGCAGACGTGGTCGAGACCGCCGAGCGGGTCACCGCCACGTCGTCGCGGCTGGCCAAGACCGAGGCCCTGGCCGACCTCCTGCGCCGCCTGTCACCCGAGGAGGTGGCCCCAGCCGTGGGCTTCCTCGTCGGTCGCGCACGGCAGGGCCGCGTCGGGGTCGGCTACCGGACGGTCTCGTCGCTGATGGGCGAGCCCGCGGTCGAGCCGAGCCTGACCGTCCACGATGTCGACGCCCTGCTCGACGAGCTGCTGGCGACGACGGGGTCGGGGTCGGCGGCGTTGCGGTCCGAGACGATGCGCGCCGTGGGGGCACGGGCCACGGCGGCCGAGCAGTCCTTCGTCACCCGGGTGCTCATCGGCGAGATGCGCACGGGGGCGCTCGAGGGCGTCCTCGTCGACGCGGTCGCCCAGGCCGCCGACCTCCCGGCTGGGGCGGTCCGCCGGGCCGTCATGCTCTCCGGCGACCTGGGCAGCACGGCTCGTACCGCCCTCACCGAGGGGGCGCAGGCTCTGGAGCAGGTGGGCCTCGCGGTCGGGACGCCGGTGCTCCCGATGCTCGCCTCCACTGCGGCCGACCCCGCCGCCGCCTTGGCGGTGACCGGGCGGGCCTCTGTGGAGCACAAGCTCGACGGCGCTCGCATCCAGGTGCACCGCCGCGGCGACGAGGTGCAGGTCTTCACCCGCAGCCTGGCCGACATCACCCACCGGGTGCCTGAGGTGGTCGACGCCGTGCGGGCGCTGCCGGTGCGTGACGCCATCTTCGACGGCGAGACGCTCTCGCTCGACGAGGACGGCGGCCCCCGCCCCTTCCAGGACACCATGTCGCGGTTCGGTGCCGAGGCGCCGCGGTCCGCTCTGCTCAAGCCGTGGTTCTTCGACGTCCTCCACGTCGACGGGGAGGACCTCATCGACCGGCCGCTGAGCGAGCGGCTCGAGGTGCTCGAGCGGGTCGCGCCGGCATACCGCATCCCGGGTGAGGTCACCGACAACCCCGCTGTCGCGGACCGGGTCTCCGCGGCGGCGCTGGCGGCCGGCCACGAGGGCATCGTCGTCAAGGCCATCGACTCGGTTTACGCCGCGGGCCGCCGGGGCAAGAGCTGGGTCAAGGTCAAGCCCGTGCACACCTACGACCTCGTCGTGCTGGGCGTCGAGTGGGGCTCCGGCCGCCGGCAGGGCTGGCTCTCCAACCTCCACCTGGGCGCGCTCGACCCGTCGGGAGAGTTCGGGGAGCCAGGCGAGCTCGTCATGGTCGGCAAGACGTTCAAGGGTCTGACCGACGAGCTCCTGCGGTGGCAGACGGAGCACTTCCAGACCATCGAGACCCGGCGGACCGGGCATACCGTCTTCGTCGAGCCGGCGACCGTCGTCGAGATCGCCATCGACGGGGTGCAGCGGTCGAGCCGGTATGCCGGCGGGCTGGCCCTGCGGTTCGCCCGGGTGAAGCGCTACCGCGAGGACAAGCGCCCCGAGGACGCCGACACGATCCAGACGTTGCGCGCCATGCTGCGCACCTGAACGGCCCGGGAGATCCGTCGAACCGGGCACGCTGAACGCCCATCCATCGGGTGAGGGCCGTCGAACTCAGCGCACTCGTCTGACAGTGCTGCGGCCCTTGCCCGTGGAGGGCTCGGGGAATTACCTCTGCCCGGTCGCGCTGCACAAGGCGCACAGATGAGCAGTACCCCGCACAAGCGGACGTTCGCCCGGGTCTTCGTCGCAGTGCTGGTCGGCCGCGTCCTGGCCTCGCTGGGGGTGGCTGGCGCGGCGTTCGCGGCCGGTTCCTCCACCCAGCCGGTCTCGAAGGCCACCACACCCGCCTGGGTCGACGGTCGGACCGTCACGATCCAGTACCCACAGAACTTCTTCTGCGACAAGAGCGTCCTGTCCTCGGCCCCCATCGGGTGCGAGGTCGGCACCGACAGCAACGTCGGGCCGGTGGGCAACGCCGATCGCTCGGTGCTCTACGTCCTGGTGCCACTGTTCGCCGGGGCCAACCCGGCTCCCATGTGTGCCGTGGCGTCGTGCCGAAGCACCCGACAAGCATCGACCTCTCCCGCATCTCGGGCGCTCTCCGTGCCGACCCGTCGGCCGTGGCCAGTGTGCCGCTCCCGGCCCACAGCCACATCCTCAACGGCCCGGCCGCCGGCTGGTGGGACACCAAGATCGTCGCGGTGACCAACCAGACGGCGTGGGCGCAGCTCGCGGCAGCCAAGTCGCAGGACACGATGTCCCAGCTCATCAATACCCCGAACAGCGGTGTCGTTGGCCCGATCCCGACCAGCCTCTACCTGTTCTTCAACGTCGTCGGACACTGACCTCGTGGT
>JALZBI010000145.1:0-1034 GCA_030947565.1 Actinomycetota bacterium | reverse complement strand
GCCTGGTAGGCGGCGACGTGCCGCCTGCCCGGCCCACCGGCTCGGTCGAAAGGAGAACGCTTATGAGCATCGTGTCCGATCGTCAGGCGACACCGACCGCACCGGCCCTGCCGGCCCCTCCGGCCGCCACGCAGCCGTCTCGAGCCCCACTCATCCATTCACTCCTCGCCCCGGGGTCGTCCTCGTCGCCGTGGGCGCCTACCTACCGTGGCTGACGGTCTACAACGGCCTGACCCCCATCCCGGGGTTCCGGCTGGGCGGCGGCCCGCTCGCCGGCATCGCGGTGGCCGGGGCGGGGCTGGTGCTCGTCTCCGTGCACCGCGGTGGCGGACGCGTCCTGCGCCCAGTGGCCGCCCTCGGCTCCGCTGTCGTCGTCGTCGGCGCCCTGTACGTCGCGCACGGCGTCGTGGGGTATGCCGCCGACCCGGGGCCCGCCGGCCCGCTCCTCATGCCGCAGGCCGGGTTCGGCGCCTACGTCATGGCGGCGGGCGGACTGTCCCTGCTCATGGCGTCGGTGCTCGCCCGACCCGTGTCCCGGGCATCAACGGCTTTGACGACAGTGCTGTGGCTGCAGCTCGTGCTTGCCGCCCTGACCCTCGGCGCCGGCTGGGTGCATCTCCTGCTGGCTCCCGAACATCTCGTCGAGCACCCTTTGCTGGGAACGGGATTCATCGCAGCGGGCGTCGCTCAGGTCTCCCTCGCCTTCCTCGTGGTGGCCCGGCCCACCCTGACCACGCTGCCCCTGCTCATCGTCCTCGACGTGGCGATCATGGCGGTCTACGCCTATGCCGTCTTCGTCGGACTCCCGTTCGCCGCGGACAGTGGGATGGCCGGGATGGCCGGATGGCCGGGATGACCATGTCCGACGACCACGGCCTCGTCCTCGGGGCTGGGGAGGCGGTCGACCTCGTCGGCGGGCTCACCTTCGTCGCCGAGCTGGTAGGGGTCGGCCTCGTCATCGCCCTGGTTCGGCGGCTGGCCGGCCGGGTGCGCACGGCCGCCTGAACCTGAGACCCGCTGACCCGGGCCGGGGG
>JALZBI010000494.1 GCA_030947565.1 Actinomycetota bacterium | reverse complement strand
ACCTCGACGACCCGCGGGTGGTCGAGGTTCGCGACCGCAACGGCCTCGGCTGCGACGCGCAGTGGAGCGACGACTTCCACCACGCGCTCCACTCCGCCCTCACCGGCGAGCGCGCCGGCTACTACGCCGACTTCGGCAGCGTCGCCGACGTCGTCCAGGCGCTCCGCGACGTTTTCGTCAATGCAGGCAAATACTCGCGGCTCCGTCAACGCCGCCACGGCCGCCCCGTCGGTGACGTGCCGCGCACGCGCTTCCTCGGCTACATGCAGGACCACGACCAGGTCGGCAACCGCGCCCGCGGCGAACGCAGCGCCGCGCTGATGAGCACCGGGCGCCTGCAGGTCGCCGCGGCGCTCGTCCTGCTCGGGCCGTTCGTGCCCATGCTGTTCGCCGGGGAGGAGTGGGCCGCCTCGACGCCCTTCCAGTACTTCACGGACCACCAGGACCAGGAGCTCGGCCGGCGGGTGTCCGAGGGGAGGCGCCGTGAGTTCGCCTCCTTCGGCTGGACGGCCGAGAACGTCCCCGACCCGCAGGACCCCGCCACCTTCCAGCGCTCCAAGCTCGACTGGGACGAGCGCGTCCGCGAGCCGCACGCGACCATGCTGCGCTGGCACCGCGAGCTGGTCGCGCTGCGCGCCGCCAGCGCCTCGCTGCGCGACGGCAACCGGTCGACGACGGCGGTGGACCATGACGAGGAGCGGCGCTGGCTGGTGATGCGGCGCCCCGGCCTCACCGTCGCCTGCCACTGGGGCGAGGGGATCGTCCACCTGCCGGTCGCGCGGGCGACGGTGCTGCTGAGCAACGTGGCCCACGAGTGGACGTCGGCGGGGCTGGCCGTGCCGGCAGACGGCGTGGTGGTGGTGCTGGGGAGCTAGCCCAGGGCGGCGGCGGCCCGCCGGGCGGCGCTGAGGACGCCCGTCACGTGCACCTCCACGCCGCAGTCACACTCGACCACCAGGGTGTCGAGGGCGACGCAGTGCCTGCAGAACTCGGCGTCGCAGGGCACGCAGAGGTAGAAGGTGTCCTCGAGAGCGGCGGCACACACAGAGCAGCGCGGCGGCTCGAAGCCGCCGACCTCGTCGACGAGGACCAGGGTGGCGGCGCTCCCGTCGGGAAGGTGCACGCCGTCAGGACGGATGTGCAGCCGGGCGGGGGGGTCGCAGCAGCAGGTGCCCATGCTCGAACAAGTGTACGGCGCGGGCGGTCACGCGGCGGGCCTTGTCAGGCCTCCGTGGCCAGGCTGGGCGGGTCAGGCGGGGCTGCGCGCCGGGTCGAGGTCAGTGCCGGCGGCCTGGTGGAGCAGGGCGCGGGTGGCGGCGACGCGGCAGCCGAGCATCTCGAGGACCTCGTCGAGCCGGTCGCGGAGGTCCGCGTTCAGCGCGATCGGGTGGTTGTCGATCTCGCGCAGGAGCGCGGAGAGGCGGACTGCCTTCTGGTCGATGTGCGCGACGATCTCCGTCGGGCTCTCCGCGGTCGCTGCGCTCTGTGTCGGCTCCATCCAGGTACCTCCGTGGTTGCCGGGCGCGGACGGGCCTATGTGACGGCAGGTCCCGCCGAGCCAAGCCTATGCCTCACCGCCACGGGGTGCAAGCGGCGCGCTCCGCCGCGACGAGCGGTGGCCTGTAGACTGGGCCATCCGCCGGCGGCCGGCAGCCTGCGCGGATGGCGGAACCGGTAGACGCGCGGGACTTAGGATCCCGTGGGGCAACCCGTCCGAGTTCGACTCTCGGTCCGCGCACCACCGCCGCACCAAGGATCGCCAGTGAGCACAGCAACCACCCCCGCGGACATCTCGGTCGAGGTCGAGCGCCAGCCGGGCTCGCGCGTCAAGCTCCGCGTCGAGGCCCCCCCGGCCGAGCTGGACAGCGCCGTCACCGCCGCGTTGCGCCGCCTCGCCGGGCGGGTTCGGCTACCCGGGTTCCGCCCCGGCAAGGCGCCGGCCGCGATGGTGGAGCGGGCAGTCGGCTGGGAGGCGCTGCGCCAGGAGGCGGTCGACGCGCTCCTCCCTGACCTGTACTCGCGCGCGCTCGAGCAGGCGGGCGTGCAACCGGTCGACGACCCCGACGTCGACCTCGAGCCCGTCGAGCGCGGCCAGCCCGTCGTCTTCTCGGCCACTGTCACGGTGCGCCCCGACGTCGACCTCG
>JALZBI010000493.1 GCA_030947565.1 Actinomycetota bacterium | reverse complement strand
GCCGTGCCGGTTGGTCGCCGGGCGGCCAGCGTGAGGTAGGCCGTGCCGACTAGCGTCCGTGACCCCCAGCGCCGCTCGTTCCGGCGCGAAGTACGCCGAGACCCACCATGAAAGGCCGCGGCCATCAGCAGCAGGGTCAGTGCGCCCATCACCGGGCTGAGGTGCGCGCCGGGCACGCCTTGATGGCGCAGGTACCCGAGCCGCTGGCCGACCTCATCCACCGATTCCTGCGGGCGGGCTAGACGTTCGCGGTTTCGGCGCCGATGGTGGTCTCGTCACCGTGGCCGGTGAGGACGCGCGTCTGGGCCGGCAGGGTGAGCAGCCGCTCCTTGATCGAGGCGACGATGGTGTCGTGGTCGCTGAACGAGCGGCCGGTCGCCCCCGGACCACCCGCGAAGAGCGTGTCGCCGGTGAAGGCGACCCCGAGCCGCTCGGCGTAGAAGCAGCAGGCCCCCGGCGAGTGTCCGGGCGTGTGCACCACGTCGAGCTCGACGTCGCCGACCTCGAACCGGTCGCCGTCCACCAGCGGTGCGTGGGGCGGCTCGGCGTGCACGTGGTCCCACAGCATGCGGTCGTCGGCGTGGAGGTAGGTCGGCGCGCCCGTGGCCGCGGCCAGGTCGAGCGCCGCGCCGATGTGGTCGTCGTGGCCATGGGTGAGCAGCACGGCGGTGACCTTCCGCCCGGCGACGAGGTCGAGGATCGGCTGGGCGTCGTGGGGCGCGTCGATGACGACGCATACCTCGTCGTCGCCGACCACCCAGACGTTGTTGTCGACGTCCCAGGTCCCCCCGTCCAGGCTGAAGGTGCCGGAGACGACCGCCCGGTCGATGCGGACGGTCACAGCCGGACCACTGACCGCAGCACGTCGCCGGCCGCCATCTTGTCGAAGGCCGCCTCCACCTCGTCGATCCCGACGGTCTCGCTGACGAAGCCGCCGAGGTCGAACCGGCCCTGTCGGTAGAGGTCGACGAGCATGGGGAAGTCACGCGACGGAAGGCAGTCGCCGTACCAGCTGGACTTCAGCGCCCCGCCGCGGCCGAACACGTCGAGCAGCGGCAGGGTCAGCTGCATGTCCGGGGTCGGGACGCCGACGAGGACGACGGTGCCGGCGAGGTCGCGGGCATAGAACGCCTGCTCGTAGGTCTCCGGGCGGCCCACCGCATCAATGACGACGTCGGCACCGAAGCCGCCCGTCAGCTCGCGGATCCGCTCCACGGCGTCCTCGCTGCGCGAGTTGACCGTCTGCGTAGCGCCGAAACCCCTGGCCCGGGCCAGTTTCCGGTCATCGACGTCGACAGCGACGATGGTCGTCGCCCCGGCGACGGTCGCACCGGCGACGGCGGCGCACCCCACCCCCCCGCAGCCGATGACTGCCACCGAGTCACCGCGCCCGACGTGTCCGGTGTTGACGGCGGCGCCGAAGCCGGCCATGATCCCGCAGCCGAGCAGCCCGACTGCCGCGGGATCGGCATCGCCGTCGACCTTGGTGCACTGGCCAGACGCGACGAGCGTCTTCTCGGCGAACGCGCCGATGCCCAGCGCCGGTGAGAGCTCGGTGCCGTCGGTCAGCGTCATCTTCTGGGCGGCGTTGGCCGTGTTGAAGCAGTGCCACGGCCGGCCCTTCGCGCAGGCCCGGCAGACCCCGCATACGGCCCGCCAGTTGAGGATGACGAAGTCCCTCGGGGCCACGTCGGTGACGCCCGCACCGACGGCCTCGACCACCCCTGCCGCCTCGTGCCCGAGCAGGAACGGGAAGTCGTCGTTGATCCCGCCCTCGCGGTAGTGCAGGTCGGTGTGGCACACCCCGCACGCCTGGACGGCGACGACCGCCTCACCCGGGCCGGGGTCGGGGACCACCACGTCGACGACCTCGACCGGCGCGCCCTTGCTGCGAGCGATGACTCCTTTGACGGTCTGTGGCATACCCCGATCCCACCACACCGGCGACCAGACCGGCCGACCGCGGGCTGATTCCCGGACGACGTGCTGTTCGCCGGAAGTTTTCCGGTTCCTTGACCCCGCACAGCCTGCGTTGGTGGCACTCTCAGGCCGTGGCCCGTCACCTCGATCGACGGGCCCCGTCAGGGAGAAGAGGACCGCCCATGAGACATCTGAGAACGTCCTGGACCGCAGCCGCACTGCTGACC
>JALZBI010000144.1 GCA_030947565.1 Actinomycetota bacterium | reverse complement strand
GGTCGAACGCCTGCGTGTCCTGCCGAGCCCGGTCGAGCACCTGGGCCCGGAACGACGGGACGACGAGGACGGCCTCGTTGAGAAGGTCCGCCGCAGGATAGCTCCGGTCCGGCAGCGAGTGCGGCGCCCGGGCCTGGGGTGGACGGGTGGCGATGGCGGTCATCACGGTCTCCGGGAGGTCGGCAGGCGCGGTCCAGGTCGGCCCAGGGCGGCGTTGAGCGGCATCTCCAGCATGAGATCGAGGGCGCCGGAGATCCATGCGTACATGTACGGTCTCGGCCCGCCGGGGGCACTCAAAACCGGCCCGGACCCGTCATTCCCGTTGGTCAGGAGGGCCGAGCAGGCCGGCGGAGATGGCGCGCGTGGTGGCCGCGGTGCGGTTGCTCGCGTCGAGCTTGGCGAGGATGTGGGGGACGTGGTTCTCCACCGTGCGCACGCTCAGGTAGAGCTCCTGCGCGATGGCGGGGTCCGTCATCCCGCGCGCGACGAGCCGCAGCACCTCGTGCTCCCGCCGGGTCAGCGGACTGCCGAGATGATGCTGGGCCGAGGTGGGAGACCCGAGGCCGTCGCTGATGGTGTCCGCGATGGGGCGCGTGTGGCCGGCGGTCCAGGCCGCGACGTAGCGGGCGCGACCGAGGCCATCCTTGAGCTGCTGCTCGATGGTGACGTCGGCGTTCCCGCTGGGGATGTCGGTGGTCATCCCGATCGACGCCCGCAGGGCGGCGGATGCGCCGACGAGGTAGGCCGCGAGCTCGAGCTGGTGGTCGACGACGAGCGCGGTCGCCAGCTGGGGGAGACCGGCAGCGACGGTGGTGAGCGAGCCCACCTGCCACGCCAGGGTGATGCTGCGCCGGTAGTGCGCGCGGGCCTCATCCCGGTCCTCGGGACGGCCGCGGGTCATGAGCAGGTCCGCCAGGCCTTCCAGGGTCCAGCTGGCCGCCCGTGCGTAGGGGATGGCGTCGAGGACGGCGAGGTTCTCACGGTAGGCGTCGGCCGCCTCGTCGTTCCGGCCCTGCCGCGAGAGCGCGCGACCGAGGCAGAAGAGGCTCAGCGCGAGCCAGACGGGTGACTGGGTCGGCCGGCTGATGCGGACGGCCTCCTCGCTGGCGTCCAGCTCCAGCCGGGTGTCCCCACGGGTGCTGGCGGTCGTGGCCACGTAACCCAGGGTCCGCGCGAGCTGCACCCCGTCGCCGAGGCGTCGCCAGACCTCCACGGCCTCGGCTCCGAGGCGGGCCGCCGCGTCCATGTCACCGACCGTCCAGGCCTGCAGGGCGGCTCCGGTGAGGACGTCGCCCCGCAGGGCCGGTGCGCCCGCGCCGGGGGCGAGCAGGCGGGCCAGCCACAGGTCCCCCTCGAAGACCGGACCGCGGGTATGCCAGAACCACGCCATGGCTCCGCCGATGCGCAGGCCGATGTCGAGCCGGTCCGCCCCCGGCGTCGCCGCCCCCGCGGTGGCGGAGGCGAGCGACCACTCCAGCGCGGCGGTGAGGTTGAGCCGGTCGGCCTCCAGCCGGTCCATCGCCTCCGGCTCGTCCGGCGTGAAGTATGCCGCCCGCACCGACTCGGCCAGGGCCACAAACCACTCGGCGTGCCGGCGGCGGACGTCCTCGACCTCGTCGTTCTCCGCCAGCCGGTCACGACCGAACTGGTGCATCGTCGTCAGCATCCGGAAGCGAACCGTCCCGTCGGCAGCGTCGTGACGGTAGACGAGGCTCGCATCGACGAGAGCGCCCAGCCCGTCGAGGAGGGCCGACGGGTCATCGCCGACGACGGCCTCGGCCGCCTCGATGGTGAAGCCGTTGACGAAGACGCAGAGTGATCGGAACAGGCGCTGCCCCGGCGGCCTGAGCAGCCGGTAGCTCCAATCGATCTCGTCGTAGATGGTCCGCTGACGCTGCGGGGCGTCGAGCGGGCCGCCGCCGAACAGCGGCAACGCCTCGGACAGTCGGCGCAGGAGGTCGGCGGGCCGCAGCACCCCCAACCGGGCGGCCGCCAGCTCCAGCGCGAGCGGGAGGCCGTCGAGCCTGGTGCAGATCGCCGCCACGGCGGCGGCGTTGTCGCGGCCGAGGCGGAACCCCGGGTCGACCCTCCGGGCGGCGTCGAGGAACAACGCGACGGCGGGCACCGTCTCGAGGTCGGCCGGTTCCGAGAGGCCAGAGACGCCGGAGACGGCCGATCGGTCGGCGTCGGGCGGGGCGTGCAGCGGCGCCACGGGGAGGAGCTGTTCCCCGCGCACGTTGAGGCGCACCCGGCTGGTGGTCAGGACGACCAGGTCCGGACACGCCGCCACCAGGGCGCCCACCGCCTCCGCCGCATCCAGCACGTGCTCGAGGTTGTCGAGCACGAGCAGGAGGCGGCGGCCCTGGAGCGGGAGGGTGAGGGCTGCGAGGTCCGATGCGTCCACCCGCACGGCGTGGGCCACCGCCGGGAGCACCAGGTCGGGGTCACTGACGACGGCCAGGTCGACGAGGGCGACGCCGTCATCGAACCGGGGGGCCAGCTCCTCGGCGATGGCCAGGGCGAGGCGGGTCTTCCCCACCCCCCCGGGACCGATGAGCGTGAACAGGCGGGCCCCCCCGGCCGACAGCATGGCGACTCCGTGTGCGACGTCGTCCGCCCGTCCGAACAGGGGCGTCGCCGGCGCGGGGAGTGACTTCTCCGGCCGTACGCCGGCCATGGGGCTGAGGACGGGGCCGAGGACGGCGTTGGGGACGGCAGTCAGCCGAGGTGGGGTGAAACCGTCTGAGTCGGGCTGCGTCACGCGACTCCTCTGCGGACGTCGTCCCCGCGGCTGGGCCGCTCACCCGCCCAGCACGACGACCGGACCGGGGCCCGGCTCTTCCTGGGTTTCTCGCGAACGCGGCCAGCCTCGTCGAGACCGGCGCAGGGGTGGCCCGAGACGGGCGGATTTATGCGGGTTCCCGCGGGCTCAGCGCGACGGGGCGGAGATGCCGGGCAGGGCCGACTCACCGTCGCGCAACGCCCGGAGGGCGTCCGGGTGGTGGTCCCGCAGCATCCTCAGCGCCTTGCGTCGGTAGCGCCAGATCTGGACGGCGCCGACGACCCAGAACGGGAACTGCACGGCCATCGCCACGCGGAACCCGTCCGTCGTGTAGGCGGCCGGCCCGCCCGGGGTGACGTGGTCGAGGACGAGGCCGATGAGGGCCATGGCCGACAACGACGCGACGAACCCACCGACGTTGACGACGCCGAGCGCACTTCCCATCCGCTCGCCCGGGTTGAACGAGCGGGCCAGGTCGAAGCCCACCAGCGAGGTGGGCACCCCGAGGGCCGTGACGACGACCATGGTCACCAGCAGCGGCGTAGGGGCGTGCCCCGGCCAGGCGAGGACGACCGCCCAGACCAGGGCGGTGGCGGCGACCACCGCGAGCACGAGGAGTGAACGCCGGTAGGGATAGCGGCCGACGATCGCGCCGACGACCGGGGCAGCGATGATCTGGGTCAGCGTCATGACCACCAGGAGGGCGCTCGCCGCACCCTCCGTCAGGCCCTGCCCGCGGACGAGGAACGGGAAGCCCCAGAGCAGCGCGAACACCGTCATGCCGAACTGGCTGGTGAAGTGCGACCACAGGCCGAGCCGGGTACCGGGGGTGCCCCACGTCGCTCGGAGGTTCTCGGCCAGTGCCCTGAGCCGGATGCGCTCCTGTTCGGTGTGCGCATACGGCGAGTCCTTGAGGACGCTGAGCAGCACCACGAACAGCACCGCGCCGGCGGCCGACGCCGCGAGGAAGGTTGGCGTCCATCCGACGCCGTGTAGGGCCGCCGCCAGCGGGAAGGACGCCACGATCGCCCCGACCTGGCCGACCTGTCCCGTGAGCTGCGTGAAGAGCGCCGCCCGCCGCACCGGGAACCACAGCGCCACGACGCGGATGACGCTGACGAACACCATGGCGTCACCCGCGCCGACGAGGACGCGCGCGGCGATCCCCGTGCCGAACGACGTCGCGACCCCGAAGACCAGCTGGCCGACCGTCATCAACGCCAGGCCGACGAGGATCAGGCGGCGCGAGCCGAAGCGGTCGAGGAGCACACCCACCGGCACCTGCATCGCGGCATACACGAGCAGCTGGAGCACCGTGAAGGTGGCCAGCTGCGTGCCGGTGATGTGGAACCGGTCGGCCGCGAGCAGCCCGGCGACCCCGAGCGACGTGCGGTGGAAGACGGCCAGGGCGTAGACGGCGACGGCGGCGCCCCAGACGGCGTAGGCGCGTCGGCCGCCGATGGCGTGCTGCTGGACGCCCGGGACGGTGTTCACCGCTGGCCCTGCAGGTGGGTCATGGCGTCGGCGACGTGCTGGCGGGTGGCTTGGACGAAAGCCTCGACGGTGCCTTCGCGCAACAGGGACAACAGCTCGGTATGCCCGTCGACCGCGCGGTCGATGCGCTCACCTGAGCGGCACATCGCGGCCGCGCGAATCGTCAGCTGCCGGTCGCGCAGGCCCTGGTAGGTGTGGGTGAGCACGGCGTTGCCCGCGGCGGCGACGAGGATCTCGTGGAAGCGGCGGTCGTGCTCGACCAGCCGGGTGATGTCGCCGGAGCGGCGGGTCGCGCGCATCGACTCGAGCTCGTCGGCGAGGTCGTCGAGCAGCTCGGCCCGCCGGGGCCAGACGGTGCGGGCGGCCCACTCCTCGATGACGATCCGGGCCTCGAGGACGTCGCGGGCCTCGTCAGCGGTCGGTGGGGAGACCAGGGCACCCTTTTTCGGGTAGAGGCGGACGAGACCCTCACCTTCAAGGCGCAGCAGGGCCTCGCGCACGGGGGTCCGGGACACACCGGTCTGCGCGGCGAGGGCGCCTTCGGTGACGAAAGCCCCGCCCGGGAGGTCGCCGGCCAGGATGGCGTGCTTGACCTGGGCGTAGACCCGGTCGGCAGCAGAGTGCGTCTCGGTCATGATGCATCCAGCATAGATGCAACACGGGACGCCACGAGGCGGTCTCACAGGTGGGCCACAGGGACCCGATGTGGTTCCCTCAGCCCCTGTTCCTAGCGTCCAGCAACGGACCTCATTCCGCCGCCCTCGTCAGGGCGGCGCGGAAGGGGTGGGGTCCTCACGAGTCGGCAACGCCCAGCGCGGCGTGGAAGCGGGTGGACCTGGTGCACGTGGCTCGCGAACAGCGTCACCGGTCGAAGCGGCGTACCGCTGTTCTCGTCGTCGTCGCCGTGATCCTGGTCGGCGGCGGGGCGGGTGCCTGGTGGTGGACCCACCGGCCGGCGGCGGCTGTGGCGGCCGTCACCACCTCGCTGGTGGCCGCGTCGACCGAGACGGTCAAGGAGACGGTCTCGGCGACCGGGACCATCCAGCCGGCCAGCCAGGCCAACCTCAAGTTCGCCCAAGGCGGCAAGGTGACCGCCGTCAACGTGAAGGTGGGCGACACCGTCACGGCCGGCCAGCCGCTCGGCACCATCGACGCCACGACGCTCACCGCGGCGGTGACCCTCGCTCAGCAACAGCTCACCGCGGCCCAGGCCCAGCTGACCGCGGCCACGACGGCAGCCAACGCTCAACAGATCGCCTCGGCCAACGCCCAGGTCACGTCGGCCCAGACCAAGGTGACCTCCGCCCAACAGGCGCTGGACCAGACGACGCTGGCCTCGACCATCGCGGGCACCGTCGCAGCCGTCAACGTCAACGTCGGGGACACGGTGGCCGGCGGCACCTCGTCCTCCGGTAGCTCAGGTTCGGGCAGCTCGGGTTCCGCCGGCTCGGCCGGTGCGGCGGCCGGAGGCACGACGGCCGGAGCCGCCGCGGGCAGCAGCGCCGCGTCGTCGGCCGCCTCGGCCCAGATCGTCGTCATCGCGACCAACGCGTGGCTCGTCAACGCCACCGTCGGCGCCTCTGACCTGGCCAAGCTCAAGAACGGGCTGCAGACCACGATTACCCCGACCGACGCCACCCAGCCCATCTTCGGGACCGTCTCGACGGTGGGGGTGATCGGCACGACGAGCGGTGGCACCTCGACCTTCCCCGTCGTCATCGCGGTCACCGGGATGCCCACCGGCCTCTACGCCGGCACGACGGCCAACGTCGTCATCACCGTGAAGCAGGTGCCCGACGTGCTCACGGTGCCGACCGGCGCCATCCACGACGAGGGGGGTCAGACCGTCGTCTACCAGATGAAGGACGGCGCCCAGGTCTCGACCCCGGTGACCGTCGGCACGGTCTACGGCGCCACGACCCAGATCACCCAGGGGATCAACGCCGGCGACCAGGTGGTCGTGACCGGGCGCGCGGCCGGCACCGGACGGACCGGCACCGGCACCGGCGGCAGCGGGCGTACCGGAGGCGCAGGTGGCTACG
>JALZBI010000492.1 GCA_030947565.1 Actinomycetota bacterium | reverse complement strand
CAGTAGGCCGCGGCGTGCAGATGTGGACGGCCGTCGAAGATGATCTTCTCGTAGATCTCGTCGGACATGATGACCAGCTGGTGCCGACGGGCGATGTCGACGAGGCCCTTCATCGTTGCTTCGCTGTAGACCGCGCCGGTCGGGTTGTTCGGGTTGATGATGACCAGGGCGAAGGTGCGCTCGGTGATCTTCGACTCGATGTCGGCGAGGTCGGGGTTCCAGTCGTTCTCCTCGTCGCACCGGTAGTGCACCGCCTTGCCGCCCGCAAGGGTGACCGCTCCGGTCCACAGCGGGTAGTCGGGCGCGGGGACCAGCACCTCGTTGCCGTCGTCGACGAACGCGGTCAGCACCATGGAGATCAGCTCGGAGACGCCGTTGCCGATGAAGACGTCCTCGACGTCGGTCTCGGTCAGGCCCTTGGACTGGTAGTACTGCGAGACGGCGGTGCGGGCCGAGTAGATGCCCTTGGAGTCGCTGTACCCCTGGGACTCCGGCAGGTTGTGCACCATGTCGACGAGGATCCGCTCGGGGGCTTCGAAGCCGAACGGTGCCGTGTTGCCGATGTTGAGCTTGAGGATCTTGTGGCCCTCGGCCTCCAGCCGCTGGGCCTCGACGAGGATGGGGCCTCGGACGTCGTAGCGGACGTGTTGCAGCTTCTTGCTCTGGACAATTCGGCGCACGAGCTCAGCCTGTCACTCCCACGTGCCCTATCACAGGGAGTTACGTCACGCGTCGCCCACGGTGATGGCGACCGCTTCGCGTCGCTCGGCCTCGTCACGATCAGGCTCCTCGGCGTCGATGCCGCGCAGGTACGGGCGGGTGAGGGCCAGGACACCGACGCCGAGCAGGACGGCACCGGCGCCCACCCAGAAGGGCACGTGCACGTTGATCTCCTCGCCGAGCTTCCCGGCGAGCCACGGTGCCACCGCACCGCCGCCGAACCGCACGAAGCTGTATGCCGCCGAAGCCACCCCACGCTCGACCGGGGCGGCCTTCATGACCGTCTCGGTGACCAGCGTGTTGTTGATGCCGAGGAACAGGCCGGCGACGATGACGCATACGGCGAGGAGAGTCCTGTTGTTGGTGCCGACGGCCATCACCGCCAGGAGCGCTGACAGCAGGGTGAGGTTGACGAGCAGGGTCGGGATGGTGCCGTAGCGACGCTGCAACCGGGGCGCGACCACCACCGAGGTGAACGCCAGGCAGAGCCCCCAGCCGAAGAAGATCAGGCCGATCTCGTGGGCGCCCATGTTGAGCGGGAACGGCGTGAAGGCGAGCAGCGTGAAGAAGCCGAAGTTGTAGAGCAGGGCCGTGATCGCGACGCCGAGGAGCCCGCGGTGGCGCAGCGCCCGGAACGGGTCGAGGATGCTCGTCGCCTTCACCGCCGGCGGCGTGGCTGGCAGTAGGAGCGCGGTGACCACGAGCGCAATCGTCATGAGCACCGAGACGCCGAAGAACGGCCCGCGCCACGAGATGCCGCCGAGGATGCCACCGACGAGGGGGCCGACAGCGATGCCGAGGCCGAGCGCGGCCTCGTAGAGGATGATCGCCTGTGCCACCGAGCCCCGCGCCGAGCTGACGATCGTGGCGAGCGCCGTGGCGACGAACAGGGCGTTGCCGAGACCCCACAGGGCCCGCCAGCCGACGATGCCACCGATCGAGCTCGACATCCCGGCGAGGCCGGCGCCGAGGATGATGATGAGCAGGCCGATGAGGAGCGTCTTCTTGGCGCCGATCCGGCTCGAGACCACGCCGGTGATGAGCATGGCCACGCCCATGACCGCCATATAGCTGGTGAACAGCAGCGAGACCTGCGACGGGGTCGCATCCAGCTGGTCGGCGATCGGCTTGAGGATCGGGTCGACGAGACCGATGCCCATGAAGGCGATGACCGACGCGAAGGCGACGGCCCAGACGGCTTTTGGTTGGCGCCACATGAGGTTCGGGTTACTCCTGGGTTCTGGGGGTTCTGGGGGTTCTGGAGGTTCTGGGGGGTTCTAGAGGTTCTGGGGGTTCTGCACGTCTTCGAGCAGTCCGCGCAGGATCTCGACGGCGTCGGCGAGGACGGCGCGGTGCTCGGCGTCCAGCCGCTCGAGGTGGGGCGCGACGACGGCGGCGCGGGCGGCGCGGGTGCGGGTCAGCGCAGCGG
>JALZBI010000491.1 GCA_030947565.1 Actinomycetota bacterium | reverse complement strand
CAGCGCGACGTGACCCTCCTCGTCGACAAGGTCGACCGCGAGGCCACCGTGGACGACGGCATGGTGACCGTGCTGCCCGGGGAGACCTTCACCTTCCGGGTCCGCTCGAAGAAACCCGATGCCGCAGAGCTGTTCTGCGACCCCCGGGTCCTCCGCTCGACCAACCAGCTCGTCGACCGCACGTCGTCGCGCGCCATCCAGCCAGGAGCGCTCACCCATGTCTGACACCGAGATCGGCGCCGGCGCCGATCTGCCCCGCTTCCCCGAGGGGTTTCTCCTGGGCGCCGCGACAGCCAGCTACCAGATCGAAGGAGCCGTGGCCGAGGACGGCCGCACCCCGTCGATCTGGGACACCTTCTCCCACACCCCGGGCAAGGTGCGGCACGGCGACAACGGGGACGTCGCCGCCGACCACTACCACCGGATGCCGCAGGATGTCGCGCTGATGAAGCAGCTCGGGCTCCAGGCGTACCGGTTCTCGCTGGCGTGGCCACGGATCCAGCCGGGCGGACGTGGGCCGGTCAACGTGAAGGGCCTCGACTTCTACTCCCGCCTCGTCGACGAGCTGCTCGAGGCCGGTATCCAGCCGGTGGCCACGCTCTACCACTGGGACCTGCCGCAGGAGCTGGAGGATGCGGGCGGGTGGACCACCCGTGCCACGTCGGAGGCGTTCGGCCGCTACGCCGAGGTCGTCGCCCGGGCGCTCGGCGACCGCATCCGTTCGTGGACCACGCTCAACGAGCCGTGGTGCTCCGCCTACCTTGGTTACTGCTCCGGAGTGCACGCTCCTGGACGCGAGAGCCAGGCGGCGTCGCTGGCCGCCGTCCACCACCTCAACCTCGGGCACGGGCTCGCGGTGCAGGCGGTGCGGGCGGCTCATGCCGACGCCAACTGCTCGATCACCCACAACCTGCACGTCATCCGGCCCGCCGACCCGCACTCCCCGGAGGACGTCGACATCGTGCGCCGGCTCGACGCGCTGGGCAACCGGGCGTTCCTCGGCCCGGAGCTCGAAGGGGCATATCCAAGCGACCTCCTCGCCGACACGGCAGCCATCACCGACTGGTCGTTCGTCCGGGACGGTGACCTCGAGCAGATCCACCAGCCCCTCGACCTCCTGGGCATCAACTACTACACGACGAGCACCGCCCGGAAGTGGGACGGAGTCACGGACCGCAACCGTGAGGACGGCCACATGGTGGCAACGCAGCCGCCGTGGCCCGGGCCCGACGACGTCGACTTCGTCCGTGAGCCGGGAGCACACACGCAGATGGGATGGCGGGTCGAACCGGCCGGTCTCACCGAGCTGCTCGTGCGGACGGCCAAGGACTACCCGGGCCTCCCACTCATGGTGACGGAGAACGGCGCCGCCTACCCCGACATCGTTGCGCCCGACGGGCAGGTGCACGACGGCGACCGCGTCGACTACGTACGCCGCCACCTCGGGGCGGTGCGCGACGCCATCGACGCCGGCGCCGACGTGCGGGGCTACCTCCTGTGGTCGCTCCTCGACAACTTCGAGTGGGCGTGGGGCTACGAGCGGCGGTTCGGCATCGTGCACGTCGACTACGAGACCCAACAGCGCACCCTCAAGGACTCGGGCCGGTTTTACGCGGAGGTCATCCGGGCCCACGCCCGCGACTGACTCGGCTGAACTAGCTGAGTATTCGAGCACCCGGGTCCCTGGGGCACGACGGTGACGCCGGGAGCACGATATAACGTGCCCGCCGCGTGACAGACGTGCCCCAGGCAAGGGTTCCGACGACGCGAAGCCCCTCGGCGGTCAGAAGAAGTAGATGTTCCCCGGCGTGGCCCCGGCCTGGTCTCCCCGGGAGGCGTTGATCTGGGCGCGGAGGGCGACCTCGTCGAAGACGCGACGTTCGCGAATGATGCGTCCCTCCTGGATCAGGAACTGCGAGACGCCGAGAAGATCTACCCCCTGGTTGGTGACCGCCCCGTAGAGCGGCCGCCCCTCGTACGTCCCGGTCATCTTCCAGAGCACCGAGATTCGTAGGCCGGCATACCGGTTGTCGAAGTTGGTCTGGATGTCTCGCACCTGGAAGTGGGCCGTGGGGAAGGGGAGCAGGAGCCGGAGGGTCTCGTCCTGGTAGCCCTTGGGCCGGATGTAGGTGGCCTCACCGCTGCTGTGGAG
>JALZBI010000143.1 GCA_030947565.1 Actinomycetota bacterium | reverse complement strand
TTCCGCCGACGTGAGCTGGACCGCATACGTCGTCGTCGAGGGGTTCTACCTGCTGCCGATCCTCGCCGCGACGCAGCTGCGGCCGAGCGTCGCCGCAGCCCTCGCAGTGCCGATCGTCGGGGTCCATCTCTTCTCGAGCATCACGACGCGCCAAGCCAACGACGAGCCGTGGTCGTCACTGCTGATGCGATCGGCCGTGCTGGTCCTGGTGTGCGTCGGGTCGGTGGCGCTCTCGCGGGTGCAGCGGTCGCGGGTGCATGAGATCGCCGGGCTCGCCACCGACCGGGCCCGGCTGCTGGTCGAGCTGGCGGCGATCGAGGAGCGTGAGCGGCGCCAGCTGTCGGAGGCCCTGCACGACGGTGCCCTGCAGTACGTGCTCGCCGCGCGAATGGACCTCGAGGACGTGAGGGAGGGCGACGCGGTCGCCATCGACCGCGTCGACCACGCCCTGACGACCTCGGCGTCGCTGCTGCGGTCGACGGTGCGCGACCTGCACCCCGCGGTGCTCGACCAGGGCGGTCTGCTGGCGGCCGTCGAGGACCTCGCCGACGGGGTGCGCCGTCGAGGTCTCGAGGTCGAGGTCCGTGCGAAAGGCCTGTCGGGCGGGCCGGCATCCGACGCGGAGCGGGTCGTCTACGCCGCCGTCCGCGAGCTGCTCACCAACGTTGTCAAGCACGCCAGCGCTACCGCCGTCCTCGTCGAGGTGGGCCTGGCGGACGACCGCCTGACCGCCGCCGTCACCGACGATGGATCGGGCCTGGCACCGGACGCGGTCGCGCGGCGTCTCGCCGAGGGTCACATCGGCCTGACGTCCCATCGTCTCCGGGTGGAGGCCACTGGGGGGCAGCTGCTCGCCTCCGTCGCCCAGCCACACGGCACCCGGATGGAGGTCGTCGTACCCGTGGAGCGTCTCTGATCCTCCCGCGGTCAAGCCGAGCGGGCGTCGGGCTCGCCGGCACCCACGCAGAGCAGGGTCAGGTCGTCGCGGAGCGGACCCGGGTGGAACCGGCGCACGGCAGCGGCGAGGGCCGTCACCGCCTCCCTCGGCTCGTCACCCGCCTCGGCCAGGGCTGACTGGGCCCGCCCGTCGCCGAACTCCTCGTCGCCGCATCGCGCCTCGACCAGCCCGTCGGTGAACAGGCACAGCAGGTCGCCGGCGTCGACCCGCACGAACGTGTCGGTGAGGCGGGGGTCCTCGACGAGGCCGAGCGCCGTGCCCAGGGTGCCTACGACCTCGACCTGCCCGGACCGCCGACGCATCAGGGGCGGGTGGTGACCGGCCAGACTCAGCCGGAGGTCGAGGCCCGAACCCCGCACGGTGGCCATGGCGAACACCACGGTGCAGAACCGTTCGTCGACGCTGTCGCGGATCAGCGCCGCGTTGAGCGCCTTGAGCACCGCGCGCGGCGACGAGCTCCCCACCGCGAGGGTGCGCAGCGTGAAGCGCACCTTCCCGGTGTAGGCCGCGGCGGCTGCCCCCTTGCCGCTGACGTCGGCGAGGACGATGCCCCACGTGCCGGCGTCGACCTGGAAGACGTCGTAGAAGTCGCCGGCCACCTCGTCGTCCGCGGGCGCGTAGACCGCCTCCAGGGTGCACCCGGGGATGACCGGCAGCTGAGCGGGCAGCAGGCTGTCCTGGAGCGTGCGCGCGATGCGGGTGCGCTCCGCGAGCAGGAGTCGCAGCCGTGCCTCCGCGTCCCGGGTGTCGGTGACGTCGTGGAGGACGACGACGTCACCCGCGTCACCGGCGGCGTCCTGGAGCGGGTGCCGCCGCACCTCGTAGTGCCGGCGGGCCGCACCGTCCCGGGAGGGTAGGTCGAGGGCCGGTGTGACCAGGGGCGGGCGGCCGTCGAGGGGCTCGCCCAGCTCGGGTGGTTCGGTGCCGATGAGCGCGTCCCGAGCCCGGCCGAACGCCGCCGCGGCCGACGGGTTGACGTCGACCACCCGACCGAAGGCGTCGCGAACGATCACCGGGTCGGCCATCGTGCCGACGACCCGGTCCCAGGCGATGGTGGAGAGGTTGATGAGGCGCTCGCGGTAGAGGCCCCAGACGAGCACTGGGCTGCCCAGGATGAAGGCGAACGGTGTGAGGTCGACCTGGTTGAACGGGTAGACCTCGAGGTTGAACAGCAGGTTGGCCGCCCAGGGGAGGAGCACCGAGATCAGAAGGGCCGACGCGGCGACCCGGTAGACACGGGCCAGTCGGCCGAGGCTCGACACGAAGATGACGGTGGCCACGAGCACCAGCGCGTTGGCGTAGCCGAGCACCACCCAGAACAGTGGGCCCGACTCGGCGACCGGGATCACCCGGGTGGACTGCCGGGAGTAGAACCGGATGAGGTCATGCGTGGCCGGCAGCGCCAGCACCGCCAGGACGAGCACGGGCTCCACCGCGAGCAACGCAAGACGCCGCCGGGTCACCCAGTCGCTCCTCCCGGTGTACTGGAGCACGAAGACGAGGAAGGCGGGCGGGAGCAGGGTGACGCCCACGTACTTGAGGTCCCCCCAGTAGCCCCGGGCGACGAGGTCCGCGGTGCTCAGCTCCGCGGCATACGCGGCCGCCCACCACGCGCCGGCGATCATCAGCACCGACAGGCTGATCCCGGCGCGGGACCCGCGCCGGCGCCCCACGTAGGCGGCCAGCCCAGCCATCACCAGGGCCGCCAGCACCGTCGCCGCGGTCAGGACCAGCAGCACGTCGCGGCCCCCGGTCCCGACGCGGCCCCGGTGGCGAGGGTGTGCACCGGACGGGCCCCCTCCCCCTTGGCGGTCCTCGGACTGTGCCGTCCGCAGACTGGACATCCTCGCCCATCGCGCGCCCGTCGGGGTGTGGAGTCGGCCGACCCGTTACGGAAAGGGGCCGGCGAACGCCGACGCCGACCGGCGACCTGGACGTTGTTGACCAGCCCGAGCGCCAGCCATGCGGCGGTCAACGACGAGCCCCCATAGGAGAGGATTGGCAGCGGCAGCCCGGTGACCGGCACGATGCCGAGAAGGGGCCGAGGCCCGCGATGACCACGCCCCGGTCCATGCCGCCCCAGCCGCCCCATGCCGCCCCACGCCGCCCCAGTGCGCACCCCGTCGGTCCGCCCGCCGTCGATGCGGCCGCACCCGGTCCAGGGTGGCCCGTCAGGACGGCACGATGGCGCTGAGGATCTCGCGACACTGGGCGACGTCCTCGGTCATCTGGCGCACCAGGGGCTCGATCCCCTCGTACTTCACCGTGGGGCGCAGCCGCCGGACCAGCTCGTAGCAGATGCGCTCACCGTAGAGGTCGAGGTCGGTGCGGTCCAGCACGTAGCCCTCGACGCGGCGCTGGTGACCGTCGAAGGTCGGGTTGGTGCCGATGGAGACCGCCGCCGGGAGGACCCGGTCGACCTGCCCCTCGCCGTCGGCGGGCCGGTCGAGGCGGGTCAGCCATCCCGCGTACACGCCGTCGGCCGGCACGAGCCCCTCGACCTCGGGCCCGAGGTTGGCGGTGGGGTAGCCGAGCTCCCGCCCGCGGTGGTCGCCGTGGACGACCGTGCCGCACACGCGAGGTGGGCGGCCGAGGACGACCGCGGCCCCCTCGACGTCGCCCTCGGCGAGCCGGCCGCGAGCCATCGTCGAGGACCACCGCGCGCCCTCGCCGAGGTCGGCGAGGACGACGACCTCGAAGTCGTCGGCGGCGCCGAGCTCGCGCAGGGTGTCGACGTTGCCGGTGTTGCGCCATCCGAAGCGGGTGTCCTCGCCGACGATCACGGCGCAGGCGTGCAGGGCGTCGACGAAGACCTGCTCGACGAACTCCTGGGGGGTAAGGTGCGCGAACTCGGTGGTGAACTCGATGACGAGCGTCGCGTCGACCCCGCTCGCGGCGATGAGCGCCAGTCGCTGGTCGAGCGACGTCAGCTGCTTCGGAGCGCGGTCGGGGAAGAGCACGGCCACCGGATGCGGGTGGAACGTCACGACGACGGCGTTCCCCGACCGCGTGGTGGCCTGGTCGACGAGCTGGCCCAGCACGGCCCGGTGCCCGCGGTGCACGCCGTCGAAGTTGCCCAGGGTCACGACGGAGCGACCCAGGTCGCTCGGGACGTCGCCGAGCCCTCTCCAGACGTGCACGGGGGACACTCTAGAAGGCCCCGGCGCCCGCCCCACCTAGGGTGGCCCCGTGCCCGGCTATCTCGTCCTGCTCGCTCCGTCGAGCAACCGGGTCTACGCCGGTGCGGCTCTGGAGATCAGCGCGGCGGAGGCCGAGGTGGTGGTGTCTGCGGCGTCACCGACCGGGTTCAGGGGCGCCGAGCCGGTCTCGATCGCCGGGGTCGCCTACTTGGCCGTGACGCTCGCCGACGACGTCGACCCACAGGTGCTGGGTGGGCTGGCCGCGACGTATGCGGTGTTCTCCCGGGAGGGCGACCTGCTGCGGCCGGTGAAGGTCGGGTCGGGTCTGCGGTTCGACGACGACCTGTTGACCATTCCCAAGTACCCGGGCAAGACCAACGAGCAGCTGACCCGGGTGCTGCTGAACGTCACCCTGGCCGCCACCGACCTGCCCCATGACCACCGGCTGTGCGTCCTGGACCCGCTGGCCGGGCGCGGCACCACGCTGAGCTGGGCTCTGACGCTGGGGTACGACGCGGTCGGCGTCGAGGTCGAGCAGCGTGAGGTCGAGGCGTACGCCGCGTTCCTCACGACCTGGCTGCGGCGCAAGCGGCTCAAGCACCGGATCGGGCTGACCACGCTACGACGGTCGGGGCAACGGATGGGTGAGGTGCTGGAGGCCGTGATCGGTCGGGACGACCCGCAGTCCCTCGTCGTCCACGCGGCGGACACGATGCTGACCGCCGAGCTGCTGCAGCGACGGCGGGTCGATGTGGTGGTGACCGACGCGCCCTATGGCGTGACCCACGGGAGTCGGGCCGGCCGAGGCGAGCGCGACCGCAGCCCGGCCGAGCTGCTGGCGGCGGGCATACCGGTCTGGGTGTCGGTGCTGCGGGCGGGCGGTGCGCTGGGCATGGCCTGGAACACCCACGGGCTGTCCCGGGGAGATCTCGCGGAGATGTGCGCAGGCGCCGGGCTCGAGGTGTGCGACGAGGGCCCGTATGCCCGGTTCGCGCACCGCGTCGACGCCGGCATCCATCGCGACCTGCTGGTGGCCCGCAAGCCCCGCTGACTCCCGCCGGTCGAGGCGCTTTCCCCCTAATAGGAGCGCAGCGCACGGCGGGACGACATGAGGAGCGCAGCGCACGGGATTCCGTGCGCCACGCTCCTGATGTTCTCCCGACCAGGTCAGCGGGGGGCGAAGACGACGGTCGGGCGCGCCTCGACACCCGACTCGTCGAGCACCGCCACCAGCGAACCGTCCGGAGCGAAGGCCGCAACGACCGGCTCCCCCACCTGCCCCGACGGTATGCGCCGGCCGTGCCCGACGGCGTCGGCCTCCGCCTCGGTGAGCTCGTGGACCATGAGCTGGGTCCGCGCCGCGTCGGCCAGCGCGATGAGCGGTGCCGGCCGTTCGGGGTCGAGCTGGTCCAGCGGGGTGGCCGCGGCGATGGCGAAGCGGCCGACCTGCGTCCGCCGCAGCGCCGTCAGGTGCCCACCGACCCCGAGCGCCGCGCCGACGTCACGGGCCAGGGCGCGCACATAGGTCCCCGAGGAGACGTCCACCGCGATGTCGACATCGAGGAAGGACCCGGCGGCGCGCACGTCGAGCACGTCGAACCGGTGCACGGTGACTGGGCGTGCAACTAACTGGACGTCCTCACCGGCCCGCACCCGGGCGTAGGACCGCTGCCCGCCGACCTTGATGGCGCTGACCGACGACGGCACCTGCTCGATGGGTCCGGTCAGAGCGGCCACGGCCACGGCCAGCGCCTCGCGGGTCACGCTGGACGCGTCGGCCTCGGCCAGCACGTCGCCCTCCGCGTCGTCCGTGACCGTCGTCTCCCCGAGACGCACCGTCGCGGCGTACGTCTTGTCGCAGCCGACGAGGAAGGTCAGGAGCTTGGTGGCCCGGCCCACGCCGAGGACGAGGACGCCGGTGGCCATCGGGTCGAGCGTGCCCGCGTGACCGATCTTGCGGGTACGGGCGATGCGTCGCATGCGAGCCACGACGTCGTGAGAGGTCAGCCCGGCCGGTTTGTCGACGATCACGAGCCCGTCGGTCACAGGTTTGGTCTCCGGCATCCGTGCAGCGTAGGAGGTGTGGTGGTCGAGCTCGCTGATCGGCCGGTGACGCCCGTGACGAGCCACCGGTCGCCGCGCGCTCGCCACAGCATGCCGACCAGCCGCACGCCGATGAACGCGGCCAGGCCCGCCCACACCCCGCCGAGACCCCAGCCGAAGTGG
>JALZBI010000001.1 GCA_030947565.1 Actinomycetota bacterium | reverse complement strand
TCGTCGTCGCGTGGCTCGTCGGCCGGGGTGAGATGGGATGGGGGTTCTACGGGATGGTCCTGGCGGCCTTCTCCGTCAACCGGTTCCTCCTCGCCGGCCTGTCCGCCTCGCTGCCCCACGTCGTGCCGCGCGACCTGCTCGTGACGGCCAACGCCGTGTCACCGACCTCGGGCACCCTGGCGTACCTCGCGGGTCTGGGCGCCGGTGGTCTGGTGCACGCGGTCACCCGGTCCGACTCGGTCGTGATCCTGGCCGGCGCGGTCTTCTACTTCCTCTCAGCCCTGCTCGCGCTCAGCCTGCCCGACCTCGGCCCCGACCTGGCGACCGCTGACGACCAGGTGCAGGAGGCGGTGCATCACGTCGTCCGGGGGCTCGTCGACGCCGCCCGTCACCTGCCCCGCCTCGCCCGGCTGGCCCTCACCATCGTGTCCGCCAGCCGGCTGCCTTACGGCTTGATGATCGTGGGGGTCGTGCTGCTGTTCCGCAGCCGGGTCGCGGTGGGCGCACCGGGCGGACCAGGCGGACCGGGCGGGGGGATGGCCGGGGTCGGCATCGCCGTGGCGGCGTCCGGGCTCGGTTTCGGTGCCGCGGCGTTCATCACCCCGTCGTTGACCGAAAGGTTCGGCATCCGGCCTTACCTCGTGGGCCTCGGGCTGCTCGGTGCCGTCGTCCAGGTCGTGCCGTTGTCGCTGTTCTCGACGTGGGCCATCGCCGTGTCGGCGTTCGGGCTCGGCATCGTGACGCAGGGCATCAAGATCTGCGTCGACACGACGATCCAGCGCGTCGTGGGCGACGTCTTCCGCGGTCGGGTGTTCTCGATCTACGACGTGCTGCTCAACGCCGTGTTCGTCCTGGCCACGGTCCTGGCCGCCGTCTTCCTACCGCCCGACGGCCGGTCCATCCCGGTGCTGGCGGCCGCCTCGGTCTGGTACCTGCTCATCACGGCCCTGGTCGTGCGCTACTGGCCGCGGCTGGCGGAACGGCCCGTGGTCGAACGTGTCCACTAGCAGCGTCCCTGTGGTGGACCCGGTCGGCCCGCTCGACGTGGTCTCGGCCACCCGCTACGTCACGCCCCTGCGCGAGGGCGGCTCGCTGCCGGGTCTGGTCGAGGCCGACGACCTGGGGATCTACGTGCTGAAGTTCCGCGGCGCTGGGCAGGGCGTCAAGGTGCTCGTCGCCGAGATTGTCGTCACCGAGATCGCCCGGCTCCTCGACATCCCCGCGCCGCGGCTCGCTCTCGTCGACCTCGACCGGCAGATCGCGAAGTACGAGGCCGACGAGGAGGTGCAGGACCTCCTCAACGCCAGCATCGGCCTCAACCTGGGCGTCGACTACCTGCCCGGTTCGTTCGGCTACGACGGGTCCAAGCCGCCCGACGCCGACGCCGCCGCCCGGATTCTCTGGCTCGACGCGTTCACCGCCAACGTCGACCGGACCTGGAACAACCCGAACCTCCTGCTGTGGCACCGCCGCACCTGGGCGATCGACCACGGCGCCGCCCTCTGGTTCCACCACGGCTGGCCGAGCCGGGCGCCCGACGCCGAGCGGTTCGCCCGGCAGCCGTTCGACGCCTCGACCCACGTGCTGCTCGAGGTGGCGGCGGACCCCACCGCGGCGCACGACGGTCTCGCCGCCCGCCTCACCCCCGCCGTGCTGGGTGACGTCCTCGCGCTGGTCCCGGACACCTGGCTCGAGCCGACGCCCTTTCTGGCCGACACCGCCGCCGTTCGCGCGGCATACCTCGAGCTGCTGCTGGCCCGGCTCGCGCAGCCGGCGGCGTGGCTCCCAGGGGCGGCGCGGTGATCGGCTACCAGTACGTGACGCTGCGCTGCGTCCCGCGCGTCGAGCGGGAGGAGTTCGTCAACGTCGGCGTCGTCCTCTTCGCTCAGAGTGCCCAGTTCCTGGCCTCCGCCCACGAGGTCGACGGCGCCCGGCTGCGGGGGCTCGCACCGGGGCTCGACCTTGACACGGTGGAGGAGATGCTCTGCACGGTGCAGGCGGTATGCCGCGGGGACGAGGGCCGGGGCCTGCCCCACCTCGAGGGGCTGGGTCGAAGGTTCGGCTGGCTGGCCGCGCCACGGTCGACCATCGTCCAGCCGAGTCCGCGGCACGGCGGCCTTTGCCGCGACCCCGCCACAGAGCTGACCCGCCTCATGACCACCCTGGTCACCGCCCTGCCCTGACGCGCCCCCCTGATGACCGACCGGACTCACGTGTTCGTCGGTTTCGGGCCCGCGACAGTCGGCAGACCGACAATCTCGTGAGTTCGGTCGGGTTGAGAGCTGGCGCCAGACCGTTTTAGGGGCGCAGGGCCCACATGGCTACCGCGGCGGCCGCGGCGACGTTGAGCGAGTCCACGCCGCCGGCCATGGGGATCTGCACCGTGAGGTCGGCCGCCTCGAGGGTGCGCCGCCCAAGGCCGTCGCCCTCGGTGCCGAGGACGAGCGCGAGCCGTTCGGGCGGCTGAGCGGCGAGCGCGTCGAGCGAGACCGCGTCGTCGGCCAGAGCGAGCGCCGCGACGGTGAACCCGTGCCGGCGCAGAGTCTCGACTTCGCCCGGCCACGGGTCGATCCGCGTCCACGGCACCTGGAACACCGTGCCCATCGAGACGCGGATCGCCCTCCGATACAACGGGTCCGCGCAGCGGGGCGTCACCAGGAGCGCGTCGACCCCCAGAGCCGCCGCGCTGCGGAACGCCGCCCCGACGTTGGTGTGGTCGACGATGTCCTCGAGGACGACCACCCGACGCGCAACGGTCAGCAGATCGGCCACTGGGGGAAGGGCCGGACGCGCCATGGCCGCGAGCGCGCCCCGGTGCAGATGGAAGCCGGTCAGCTCCTCCACGACGCCGTGCTCGCCGACGAACACCGGCACGCCGTCGGCCTCTGCCTGCGCCACGACGTCGGCGAGGTCGACCAGCCACCGCGGCGCCATGAGGAGCGACCGCGGACGGTGGCCGGCGGCCAGCGCTCGTCGGATCACCTTCTCGGACTCGGCGATATAGAGCCCGCGTTCCGGCTCGGCCCGGCGGCGCAGGGCGACGTCGGTGAGGCCGACGTAGTCCGCGAGCAAGTCCGCCGGGCCGACCGGCATACCGGAGCGGGCTCGCGCTACGGCGGCGGCGGAGATCTCGACGAGCATGGCTGGCAGTGGTTGGCGCGAGGTCAGGGAGAGTCAGGGAGGGGTCACGGGAAGAGGACGAGCTTGGCGATGGCGACGAGGCCGATGACGACGATGAGGCCGCGCAACGCGGCCGGCGGGATCCGCTGGCCGACGCGGGCGCCGACCAGGCCACCGAGGAACGAGCCGACGGCGATGAGCAGCACGACGGCCCAGTCGATCGAGCCGCGCGCGAAGATCACGAACATCACGGCCGCTACGGCGTTGACGACGGCGCTCAGCACGTTCTTGTAGGCGTTGAGCCGTTGGAGCGGCTCGGCGCTGAGCGCGCTGAAGATGCCCATGAGCAGCACCCCCTGAGCCGCCCCGAAGTAGCCGCCGTAGGCACCGGCCACGAACGTGCCGGCGCCGAGCGCCCACCCGTGCCATGAGGGGTCGACCGCGCCGTCGCCGCGTCGCTGCGCGGCCCGCCGCTGGAGACGGGGCCCGGCGAGCACCAGCACCAGCGCGATGACGATGAGCACCGGGACGATGGCCTTGAACGCCTCGGGTGGGAGCACGAGCAGCAGCCCGGCACCGACCACGGAACCCAGGAACGACAGGGGCGCGAGCCGCCTGACCGTGCTCGACCGTCCGCGCAGCTCATGGCGGTAGCCGTAGCTGCCGCTGACCCCACCCGGCACCAGTCCGATGTTGTTGCTGACGTTGGCCGTCAGCGGCGAGTAGCCGAGGACGAGCAGGGTCGGGAACGTGAGGAGCGACCCAGACCCGACGATCGTGTTGATGGTGCCGGCTGCGAACCCTGCCGCGAGAATGGCGACGAGGTGCAGAAAGGACATCCGGCCACCTTATGCCGGGCGGCCGGACGTCCTTGCTGCCTGTCCGTCAGCGCTGGGGCGCGGAACCACCCGAGCCGTCGGTGGGTGCCAGGGCGGTCGGCGGCTGGTCGACGCCCCCACCGCCCGGGGCGACCGGGCCGGACGTGGGCTGGAGGGCCGGTTGCGTCCGCCGGGGCGTGGTGGCGTGGATCGTGGCCTCGGCGCTGGCCTGCCCCGCCTCGTTCCTGGCCTCGGCGAGGGCCTTGGCCGGGTCCTGCAGCGAGGTGTCGGCGAACGCGTCGTCGTCCGGACCCGGATCGACCCATCCCTCGTCCTCTTCCTGCACTCCCTGCTGGTTGCCTCCGAGGGCGCCACTGATCCCGCGAAGGGCGTCGGTGACCTCGCTGGGGATGATCCACATCTTGTTGGAGTCGCCACGGGCGAGCTGCGGTAGGACCTGGAGGTACTGGTAAGCCAGCAGTCGCTGGGTCGGCTTGCCGCGGTGGATGGCCCCGAACACCTGCTGGATCGCCCGTGCCTGGCCCTGCGCCTCGAGGATCCGCGCCTGGGCCGAGCCCTCGGCTCGCAGGATCTGCGACTGCTTCTCACCCTCGGCGGAGAGGATCGCGGACTGCTTGACGCCCTCGGCGTTGAGGATCGCTGCGCGCCGGTCGCGCTCGGCCCGCATCTGCTTCTCCATCGAGTCCTGGATCGAGTGCGGCGGGTCGATGGCCTTGAGCTCGACGCGGTTGACCCGGATGCCCCACCGGCCGGTCTCCTGGTCGAGAACCCCGCGCAGCTGCGCGTTGATCTGGTCGCGGGACGTCAGCGCCTGCTCGAGGTCGAGAGAGCCGATGACGTTACGGAGCGTCGTGACGGTCAGCTGCTCGATGCCCTGGATGAAGTTCGCGATCTCGTAGACCGCGGACTTCGCCTCGGTGACGGTGTAGTAGATGACGGTGTCGATGCTCACCACCAGGTTGTCGGACGTGATCACCGGCTGAGGAGGGAACGTGACGACCTGCTCGCGCAGGTCGATGTTGGCCCGCACCTTGTCGACGAACGGCACGAGGAAGTGCAAGCCGTCGTCGAGCGTGCGGCTGTAGCTGCCGAGACGTTCGACGACCTGCGCCGTCTGCTGGGGCACGATTCGCACCGTGCGGATCAGCACGACGAGTGCGAAGACGACCAGCAGACCGACGACGATGAGGGTGATCGCGCCGCCCATGGGATCTCTCTTTCCTGCTCGATGGTCCGGCCGATGGTTCGACCGAAGGTTCAGGTCTGACGTGCGCGACGGGCGGTCGGCTCCCTCGCGGACGGAGCCGACTAGGACGCGCCGCGACCGCCCGCATACCAGGGGCTCACGGGGCGTCCACCGGGGTGACGCGAGTGACGACCGCTGTGGCCCCGTCGATCCGGAGTACGCGGACCTCGTCACCGGGTTGTGGCGGCACCGGGTCAGTGGTCGTGGCCGACCAGGTCTCGCCACCCACCTTGACCCGCCCGCCGTGCTGCGACACGGTCTCGAGGACGATCGCTGAGCGGCCGATGTAGCCCGCGATCCCCATCGCCACGCCCTCAGGGCGGGTGGCGAACCGCCGCTTGGCCCAGGGCCGGCCGACGCCGAGCAGGACACCCGACACGGCGACGGCGACGATCACCTGGATGACGAAGGGAGCACCGACAGCGGCGGCGGCGGACCCGCCCACGGCACCGCCGGCGAGCATGAGGAAGACGAAGTCGACCGTGGCCACCTCGATGGCGCCGAAGGCCAGGGCCACGCCGATCCAGGCCAGCCAGGCATAGTCCTCGAACACTGACAGCCTCCTCCACCTGGGTGTGGGGGCGCCGTATCGCGGTGACCCCTCACCCGTTCTGACGTGCGGGTCACCACAGTAGTTCCGTGGGACCCACACAGCCGGTATGCCGTGGGTCACGACCGGGCCGGCGCGAGTCAGCCGGTGGCGGCCCGCGCCGTCCAGCGCTGCCCGTGCCGCTCGACGACGAGTGGTAGCCCGAATGTCTCTGAGAGGTTCTCGGCCGTCAGGGTGACCTCGAGCGGGCCGGCCGCGACGATGCGGCCACCCTTCATGAGCAGGACGTCGGTGAAGCCTGGCGGGATCTCCTCGACGTGATGGGTGACGAGCACCAGCGCGGGGGCGTCCGTGTCAGCGGCGAGCGCGCCGAGCCGAGCGACGAGGTCCTCGCGGCCGCCGAGATCGAGACCGGCGGCCGGCTCGTCCAGGAGCATGACCTCGGGGTCGGTCATGAGCGCACGGGCGATCTGCACCCGTTTGCGCTCCCCCTCGCTGAGGGTGCCGTAGGTGCGGTCGGCGAGGTGCTCGGCACCGAGGGACATCAGCAGGTCCGCCGCCCGCCGGTAGTCCGCGGCGTCGTACTGCTCCCGCCACCGGCCGACGACGGCGTAGGCCGCCGTGACGACGACGTTGCCGACCAGCTCGCTCGACGGGAAGCGCTCGGCGATCGCCACACTGGACAGGCCGATGCGAGGGCGCAGCTCGAAGACGTCGACCGCACCCAGAACCTCACCGAGGACGCCGGCGACCCCTGACGTGGGGTGCATCCGCGCGGCCGCGAGCTGGAGCAGCGTCGTCTTGCCGGCCCCGTTGGGCCCGAGCACGACCCAGCGCTCGCCCTCCTCGACCTCCCACGTGATGTCGTCGAGAATGGTGGTGCCGCCGCGAACGACGCTCACACCGGCGAAGGCGAGGACGTCGCTCATGCACGAGACCCTAGCCGTCCGCAGGTCGGTCGTCGGTGGCCCCTCCTAGACTGGCGGGATGCCGGCCCTGCCCCTCTCGGTGCGCTTTGCGCTGTGGGCGACGGCCGCCCTGCACCGCGGTCCGGAGCCTGAGGATGACGCGGGTAAGGCCGTAGACCGGGCCGTGGCCGGAGCGCATCCGGACGTCGACCACGTGACCGGCGACCCCGGTGCCCGCCTCCAGCTGTGGCGCGACTTCGGCGAGTCGGCCGTCCTGGTCGCGCTCCCCCGGCCTGGTGACCTGACCGGTATGCCGCGGTGCCTCCAAGACGCCTCGGGCGCTGCCGCCGTCGCCGGCGAGTGCGTCTACGTCGCCGGGATGGGCGGCCTGCTCGTGCCCACGATGTCGACGTTCGGCCCGTCGGGCGACGAGGGGACTGCAGTGGAGTGGACGGCCTACGACAGTGAGCCGGTCCCCCGCTACCAGCTCGAGGCCCTCTCCCTGCGCGACCTCGATCGCGAGCTGACGCAGTCGGTGCAGGACGGCGCGGGTGCCTTGGAGGCGGTCGAGGGCCGGCCGTGGTCGAGTGCCCCCCGGGAGAGCGCCGAACGCCGCCTTGGCCGCAGCACGTGGGGCGTGCCGGAGGGCACCTCACCGCGAGCGCTCCGGGTCATGCTGAGTGCGGCTCGGGTGAGCGTCATCGTCGACGAAGGGCTGCGGCTGGCAGCCACCCCGTCCCTCGACCTCTACTCCTCCGGACGCCGGGAGGTGGGCCTGCGGTCCCTGCAGAGCGTGGCCGACCGGGTGCTGGCGGCCGCGACGAACCTCGCGGTCATGGAGCTCGCCGGCTGGCGCCCCGTCTGAGGCGTTCCCTTGGCATACGCTTCCTCCCCCGACATGCGCCTTTCCCCCTAGTAGGAGCGCAGCGCACGGTCGGGCGAATATGAGGAGCGCGGTGCACGGATTTCCATGCGCTGCGCTCCTCATGTTCTAGCCCCGTGCGCTGCGCTCCTATTAGGGGAAAATCGATCGGCGCGATGGCGGAACGGGGGCGGCCGCGGGAGCGTCTACGAGCGGAGCACCTGGCGGTAGACGTCCATCGTCCGGTCGCCGATGCTGGCCCACGAGAAGTGCTCCACCGCGCGGGCGCGTCCCGCCAGACCCATGTGCTTGGCCCGCTCCCGGTCGGATACCGCCTCGGTCAGCCGGCCGGCGAGGTCGGCCACGAACGCGTCCGGATCCACCGGCGTGCCCGTCCCGTCCTCGACCTGCTCGATCGGCACGAGCCAGCCGGTCTCGCCGTCCATGACGACCTCGGGTATGCCGCCGGTCGCCGTCGCGACGACGGGTAGCTCACACGCCATCGCCTCGAGGTTGACGATGCCGAGGGGTTCGTAGACCGAGGGGCAGGCGAACACGGTGGCCGCCGACAGCAGCGCCACGACCTCGTCACGCGGCAGCATCTCCGGGATCCAGACGACCCCCTCGGGCCGCTGGGCCCGCAGTCCGTCCATCAGGCCCTCGACCTCGGCGAGGATCTCCTTGGTGTCCGGGGCACCGGCGCAGAGGACGACCTGCACGTCGGGTGGCAGCGACGCCGCCGCCTTGATCAGGTAGGGCAGGCCCTTCTGCCGGGTGATGCGTCCGACGAAGATCACCGACGGCTTGTCCGGGTCGACCCCGTGCTTGCGCACCACGTCCTCGTCGGGTCGGCGGGACCATAGCTGCGAGTCGATCCCGTTGTGCACCACATGAACTCGCTCAGGATCGAGCGACGGATAGCTCTTGAGGATATCGGCGCGCATACCGGCGCTCACCGCGACGACCGCCGCCGCGCCTTCGTAGGACTCCCGCTCGGCGAACGACGAGACGCGGTAGCCGCCGCCCAGCTGCTCGGCCTTCCAGGGCCGCAGCGGCTCGAGGCTGTGAGCGGTGACGACGTGCGGCATACCGCCGAGCAGCGACCCGAGATGGCCGGCGAAGTTGGCGTACCAGGTATGCGAGTGCACGAGGTCGGCGCCCTCGCAGTCCGACGCCATCGCGAGGTCGACGCCGAACGTCTGGATGGCCGCGTTCGCCGAGGCGAGCTCGGGCAGGTCGGGGTATGCCGTCGTGTCCGCCTCGGCGCGCGGCGAGCCGAAGCAGCGCACCTGCACCTCGACGTCGCCGCGCTCGCGCAGCGCCCGGACCAGCTCAGCGACATGGACACCGGCTCCCCCGTAGACCGCTGGGGGGTACTCCTTGCTGAGGATGTCGACGCGCACGTTCGCGACCCTAGTCCGTGAGACCGCGACGCGTCAGCCCTCGCCGGGCGGGTCCACCACCCCTAGGGTTGGGCGCATGGCGCGAAGGTCGCAAAATCCACGGGTGCTCGCGATCGTCCTCGCGGGAGGTGAAGGCAAGCGGCTCATGCCGATGACGGCAGACCGGGCGAAGCCCGCTGTCCCGTTCGGAGGCATCTACCGGTTGGTCGACTTCGCGCTGTCCAACGTCGTCAACTCCGGCTACCTCAAGGTGGTCGTGCTGACGCAGTACAAGTCGCACAGCCTCGACAAGCACGTCACCTCGACGTGGCGGATGTCGACGCTGTTGGGCAACTACGTCGCGCCGGTGCCCGCGCAGCAGCGGGTCGGGAAGAACTGGTACCTCGGCAGCGCCGACGCGATCTACCAGTCGCTCAACCTCATCCACGACGAGCACCCCGACATCGTCGTGGTCGTCGGGGCCGACCACGTCTACCGGATGGACTTCTCGCAGATGGTCGAGCAGCACCGCGAGACCGGCGCGGGGGTGACCGTCGCGGCCATCCGCCAGCCCATCTCGCTGGCCGACCAGTTCGGCGTCATCGAGGTCGACGAGAACGACCCGCACAAGATCGCCCAGTTCCTCGAGAAGCCGACAAAACCCAAGGGCCTCGCGGACAGTCCCGAAGAGGTGCTGGCGTCGATGGGCAACTACGTCTTCGACGCCGACGTGCTCGTCGACGCGGTCACCCGTGACAACGCGCTCGAGGACACCAAGCACGACATGGGCGGCGACATCGTGCCCGCCTTCGTGAGCGCCGGCGAGGGCTACGTCTACGACTTCAAGGACAACGAGGTCCCCGGTGCGACGGAGCGTGACCGCGGCTACTGGCGCGACGTCGGCACCATCGACGCCTACTTCGAGGCCAACATGGACCTCATCTCGATCCACCCGATCTTCAATCTGTACAACTACGAGTGGCCCATCTACACCTCGACCGGCTACCTCCCCCCGGCGAAGTTCGTCCACGGGATGGGCGACCGGGTCGGCGAGGCTCTGAACTCGGCGGTCTCCCCCGGCGTCGTCGTCTCCGGGGCGCAGGTCCACGGGTCGGTGCTCGCACCCCGGGTCAAGGTGCACAGCTATGCGACCATCGTCGACAGCGTCATCCTCGACAGCGTCGACATCGGCCGCTACGCCACGATCCGCCGCGCCATCGTCGACAAGTACAGCGTCGTCGAGGAGCACGCCAAGGTCGGCATCGACCACGCCCATGACCGCGCCCGCGGGTTCCACGTCAGTGAGAACGGCATCGTCGTCGTCCCGCGCGACACCGTCGTCAAAGCCTAGGTCGAGGCCCGTGATCTCGTGAGCACCTATGACGTCCGGCTGTCGTGGGATGGCGCGGTCGTGAGCGGCCTTCGCGCCGTCAGCCCCCTGCGCAGCACGGTGGGCGTCGTGAGCATGTACGAGGGAGGGCTCGGCCGGGTGCACAAGCTGCCCAGCCGCCCCGACACGGGCACGGTGACCCTTGAGCGTGAGGTGAGCGACGACCTCACCTTCGACCTGTGGGCGCGCGGTCCCCAGCTCCACAAAGAGGTGGATCTGACGCTGGAGGCAGCCGCCGGCGGTCCCACCGTCGTCTACCGCATGCACCAGTGCTGGGTCAGCGAGTACGTCGTCGGTCCCGACCTCGACACCGGGGTCGTCGTCGAGTCGATCGCCCTGAGCATGGATGCGTGGGAGCGCGTCACCCCTCCGGTGCCGATGCTGGCCGCGGAGATCGCGGCGCAGCTCGGACGAGACGTCGTCCGGCTCAACGCCCGTCGCCTGGTCGGCGCCACCGTGGACGAGACGGAGCGCCTGGTCGACGAGATCATCCGCAACGCCGAGGCCTCCGGCGCGGTGCTGCTCATCGACGAGGCGGACCCCCTCTTCTCGCGCCGCACCGAGGTCACCGACGCCCACGACCGCTACGCCGAATCGCCTCTGGACGCCGCCATGAGCCGGTTGTCGACCTACGCCGGGCCCGTCCTCGTCGTCCCGCCAGGCCCGGCACCACCCCCACACTGAGCCGCCGCCGTCCTCTTAGATGGTCGGTATGCCGTCTGCCCCCGCCCGCATCGCCGTCCAGATCCAGCCGCAGCACGCCGACTATGCCGACATCCGCCGGCTCTGCTCGACGCTCGAGGAGATGGGTGTCGACGTCCTGCTGAACTGGGACCACTTCTTCCCATTGGGGGGCGACCCTGACGGGAAGCACTTCGAGGCCTGGACGATGCTCGCGGCATGGGCCGAGGCCACCGAACGTGTCGAGATCGGCGCGCTGGTGACGTGCACCGCCTACCGCAACCCGAACCTGCTCGCCGACATGGCGCGCACCGTCGACCACATCAGCGCCCGGGGCGGTCGGGGCCGGCTCATCCTCGGGATCGGGTCGGGCTGGTTCGAGCGCGACTTCGAGGACTACGGCTACGAGTTCGGCACCGCGGGCGCGCGTCTTGATGCGCTGGCAGCCGACCTGCCGGTCATCAAAGACCGCTGGGCGCGGCTCAACCCGGCACCGACGCGGCCGATCCCGATCCTCGTCGGCGGTGGTGGCGAGAAGAAGACGCTGCGCATCGTCGCCGAGCACGCGACCATCTGGCACGGGTTCGGCGACGCCGAGGCGATCGCCCACAAGCACGAGGTCCTCGACTCGTGGTGCGAGCGCGTCGGTCGCGACCCTGGGGGGATCACACGCTCGGCCGGGGTGGCGCCGACGCCGGGCCGGATGGCCGAGCAGGTCGAGAGCTATGCCGCCAACGCACAGTCGCTTTACGACATCGGCACGCGGCTGTTCACCACCGCCCTCTCCGGGGAGAGCTACGGCGACCTCGACAAGGTCCGCGAGCTGCTGGCCTGGCGCGACGAGGTCAACCGGTGAACGCGCCCGTCACGGTCGGGGTCGTCGGCAGCGGCTGGCGCGCCGACTTCTTCCTCCGGCTGGCCGCACTCCTGCCGGAGCGGCTTACCCTCGTCGGCGCCACCGTCCGGCGGGCCGAGGTCGCCGATCAGGTCACCGGTCGCTACGGCATCCCCACGTATGCGTCGCCCTCCGAGCTCGTGCGACACCAGCACCCGGACTTCGTTGTCAGCAGCGTGCCGTGGCCGGCCAACCCGGACGTCGTCACCGAGCTGGTCTCCGTCGGTACGCGGGTGCTGTGCGAGACGCCGCCGGCGCCTGACCAACCCGGGTTGCACGCGCTGTGGGCGGCGGTCGGCCATCGGGAGACGGTCCAGGTCGCCGAGCAGTACCTCGAGCTGCCCGGCCACGCCGCCCGGCGAGAGCTGGTCCGCCGCGGGGTGCTCGGCGACGTCACGTCGGTGCAGGTGTCGTCGACGCATGGCTACCACGCGGTCTCGATGATGCGCGGGCTGCTCGGCGCGGGCTATGGCCCCACCACCGTCTCGGCGGTCCGGTTCACCGCCCCGCTGGTCGACACGCGTACCCGCGACGGGTGGACCGATGACGACGAACCCCGGCCCGCGAGCACCGTTCTCGCAACCGTCGACTTCGGAGACGGCCGCAGCGGGCTGTACGACTTCACCGACAACCAGTGGCACAACCAGCTGCGGTTCAGGCGCCTGCTCGTCCGCGGCAGCCGTGGCGAGATGGCCGACGACGATGTGGTGCGGCTGGCCGCGCCGCGCACCATCGTCCGGTCGTCGCTGGTGAGGTCGCAGCTCGGCTACGACCTGAGCCTCGACGGCTACGACACCGAGCACATCTCGTTCGACGGTGACATCGTCTACCGCAACCCGTTCCTCGGCCTGCGGCTCATGGACGAGGAGATCGCCATCGCGTCGATGCTGACCAGGACGGCCGCGTGGGCTCGGGACGCCGGCCCCGCGCCCTATCCACTGGCCCAGGCGAGCCAGGACCACCTGGTCTCGCTGGCCATCGACGAGGCGCTGGACTCCGGGCGGCCGGTCACGACGGCCGTCGAGCCCTGGGCCCGCTGACCGCCCCTGCAGCGCGCGGACGGCCGACCCGGCATACGAGACGGCTCAGTAGCCTGTCGCCGTGCCCGACCAGCCTGACCAGCCCGACCAGCCCGACCAGCCCGACCAGCCCGACCAGCCCGACCAGCCCGAGCTACCCGTCGAGCCGGAGGACGAGACCCTCCTCGTCACCGTCTCGGGTGACGACCGTCCCGGGGTCACGAGCGCGATCTTCGACGCCATCGCCGACGTCGGCGCCGAGGTCCGCGACCTTCAGCAGGTCGTCGTCCGCGGGCAGCTCACGTTGGCCATGCTCCTGGCCGCCGGGCCTCGGACCGACCGGCTGTACGAGGTCATTCGCCGGGTCGGTGCCTCGCTCGACCTCAAGGTGAAGGTGAGGCGCGGGCTCGGCGACAGTGCCCGCCGCAGTGGCCGGGCCGCGGTCGTCGTCATCGGGTCCCCGCTGGAGGCTCGCTCGGTCGCCGCCGTCACGGCGCGGATCGCCGCCCATGGGGCGAACATCGACCGAATCCAGCGGCTCTCCCGCTACCCGGTGACGACCATCGAGCTCGACATCTCCGGCGCCGACCTCGACCGCCTGCGCCGTGAGCTGGCCCTCGAGGCCGTCGCCCAGGGGGTGGACATCGCGGTGTCGGCCGGCGGGCTGGCGCGGCGCGGTCGTCGCCTCGTCGTCATGGACGTCGACTCGACACTGATCCAGCAGGAGGTCATCGAGCTGCTGGCCGCCCGCTGCGGCCGGGGCGCCGAGGTCGCCGCCGTCACCGAACGGGCCATGCGGGGCGAGCTCGACTTCGCCGAGTCGCTTCGGGAGCGGGTCGCCGTGCTCGAGGGTCTCGATGAGTCCGTGCTCGACGCCGTGCGTGACGAGGTCGTGCTGACCCCCGGCGCCCGCACCCTGGTGCGCACCCTGAAGCGGCTGGGCTTCACCGTGGCGGTCGTCTCCGGCGGGTTCATCGAGATCGTCGGACCGCTGGCGGCCGAGCTGGGCATCGACCGTGCCGAGGCCAACCGCCTCGAGATCGTGGACGGCCGGCTGACCGGCCGCGTTGTCGGCGAGATCGTCGACCGCGCGGGGAAGGCACGGGCCCTGCGCCGGTTCGCCGAAGAGGCGGGACTGCCGCTCTCGCGGACCGTGGCGGTCGGCGACGGCGCCAACGACCTCGATATGCTCGCCGCCGCCGGGCTCGGGATCGCCTTCAACGCCAAGCCGGTCGTGCGCGAGCAGGCGCACACCGCCGTCAACGTGCCCTACCTCGACGCCGTCCTCTACCTGCTGGGCATCTCGCGCGAGGAGGTCGAGGAGGCGGACGCGGCCGACGGCGTCTCAACTCCCGCCCCTCCACTCCCGCCCCGGCGACCGTCCGGCTCCTCAGGTGAGGGTGTCGGCGCGCTCACCCAGCCGTTCGGCTCACCCTGACGGTATGAGCAGGCCGTACAGTCGGTCCTAGTTAGGCAAAATGCACCTTTCGTCCCTACGAGGAGACCCAGTATGCACGCCACCCGGATCCGCACTCTGCTCACCGGAGCGACAGCGCTGCTCGCGGTGGCCTCCAGTCTCGTCGCGACGACGACGCCGCAGGCCTCGGCCGCCCCGAGCGCCGTCACCTTGTCGGCGCCGCGGGACATCGCGGTTCCCGTCGGGTCGGTCGGCCCCAACTACCGGTTCTCCAGCATCGCCATCCTCCGCGCCGTCAACGCCGACGGCTCTCAGGGGGCGCCCTACGCCCAGGTGGCCGGGCTGCCCGACGGCACAATGGTCGCCTACCGGCTCGGCGACGGCGTACGGCTGTGGAGCGTCAAGGTCGGCAGCGAGATCCAGAGCAGCCCGGCGGTGGCGTATGCGCAGGGCCGGGCCTACGTCGCGGTCGGCTCGCTGGACGGCTGGGTGGAGGTCGTCGACCAGGACGGTGCAGTCGTCTTCCGCCAGCAGCTCGCGCCTGGGCCCGGCGGCCTCAGCGGTGTCTTCGGAACACCGGCGATGGCCGACCTCGACGGCGACGGCGGCCTCGAGCTCGTCGTGACGAGCTACAACCAGCGGGTCAACGCCTGGCGCCTGTCGACCGGCGCCACGCTGCCCGGCTTCCCCGTGTGGGTCAAGGACACCATCTGGTCGTCGCCGACCATCGCGCATCTGGACGGCGACCCGTTCCCCGAGATCGTCTTCGGTTTCGACTGCGCCGGTGACACCACCCAGCCCTGCTCTCCCAGCTACGGCGGCTACATCGGGGCCCTGAGCTACCGCGGTGGCTGGCGCGGGGGCTTCCCGGTGTTCGTCCCCCGACAGGTCGTATGGTCGACCCCGGCGGTCGCCGATCTCGAAGGCAACGGACGCAGCAGCATCATCGTCGGCACAGGTGACTACCGCGAGGCCAACCGCTCCTGGACGAGCCCCTACGTCTACGCGCTGCGCGGAGACGGTACAGCGGTCCCCGGGTGGCCGGCCACAGCGGGCGCCAACACCTTTAGCTCCCCCGCGGTCGGGGCGCTCGGCACCGATGGGGCCCTCAGCGTGGCCATCGTCAGCACCGACGGCTACCTGCACACCTACGACCGTTCCGGTCGCGAGCTGTGGAAGCGCTGCATCGCCGCGTGCGGCAACACCGGGTCCGTCAACTCGTCGCCGACCATCGCCGACGTCGACAACAACGGCCAGCAGGAGGTCGTCGTCGCCGCGAACAGCACCGTCTTCATCTTCTCGGCCGACGGGACGCTGCTCGACTCCGGCAACGTCGCGACGAGCGACCCGCTCACGGCGGCCCCCACCATCGCCAGCGTCGGCGGGCGGACCCACATCTACATCCTCGGGTCGACCCGCCCGGCTGGGTCGACCACGACGACGGCGCACCTCTACGACCTCACGCTTCCCGGCAACCTCGGACGGGCCGACTGGCCCGGCTTCAAGCAGGGCAGCGCGCGGCTCGGCGTCCTCGCCGACCACACCTGGCCGCAGGGTGGGCGAAACCTCGGTTCGACCGTTCGGGCAACCACAACCTTCCAGGCCGGTGACTACCTGCAGAACGGGTCCTACCGGATGGTGATGCAGGGTGACGGCAACCTCGTCGTCTACGGCCGTAGCGTCTGGCACTCAGGGACCTTCCTGTCCGGCTCCACCTTCTCCGTGCAGGGCGACGGCAACCTCGTCGTCTACACGCAGGCCGGCCGGCCCGTCTGGGCGAGCAACACCGGAGGCAACACTCCCGACGTCCTTGCCCTGCAGTCCGACGGCAACTTCGTCCTCTACGGCAGCGGCCGCGCCCTGTGGCAGAGCGGCACCTACCGCTGACCGCCACCCACGACGCGGCCGCCCTCCCCTGACGGGTGACGGCCGGCCGGACTTCTAAGGTGGGGCCATGTCGAGCAGTGAGACGGCCGCACGGGCGCGCCGCCGCACCCTGCTCATCATCGGAGGAGCGGAGGACAAGCTCGGCCGCTCCGTGGTGCTCAAGCGCTTCGTCCGACTGGCTGGCGGCCGGTCCTCCCGGATCGTCATCATCCCGACGGCGTCGTCGTTCGTCGACGAGGTGGCCGAGACCTATTCCCGCGTCTTCACCCGGCTGCGGGCCGGCAGCGACATCGAGGTCGTGCACGCGCCCTCGAGGGCGGCCGCTCACAACCCCTCGCTCGTCGAGCGGCTCGATGGCGCCACGGGGGTCTTCATCTCGGGCGGCAGCCAGCTCAAGCTCAGCCAGTTCCTCGTCGGCACACCGGTCGGCGACGCGATCCACGCGGCTTACGGACGTGGCGCAGTGATCGCCGGCACCTCGGCCGGGGCGTCCATCATGAGCCGGTTCATGATCTCGCTGGGCGACGAGGGCCTGACGCCGCGGCAACGGGCGAGCCAGCTCACCGCCGGGCTGGGGCTGCTGGAGAACGTCATCGTCGACCAGCACTTCGACCAGCGGGGGCGCTACGGGCGGCTGATGTCCCTCGTCGCCAACTCCCCCAACCTGCTCGGCATGGGGATCGACGAGAACACCGCGGTCGAGATCCGCGACGAGCAGGTGATGACCATCATCGGCGCCGGCGGTGTCTTCGTCATCGACGCCCGAGCCGCCGTCACCGACGCACCCGACGCCCGGCGAGGTGCTCCGATGCTCGTCTCCGGGGCGGTCGTCCACTCGCTGCCCACGGGCGCTACCTTCGACCTGCGCAGCGTCACCCTGACGCGGTTCGTGGAGCGTCACCCCGACATCGAGGTCGCGGTGGCCTCGGCCAAGGACCGCGCAGCGCCTACGCTCCCCCCGGCCCGTCGGGCCGAGACCTAACCGCTCGAGGAGGACCCGATGGCCGCCGAACGCCCCACCCCCACCGGCCCACTCGCCCCGGACCTGACCATCACGTCGTCGCGGGTCTACCGCGGGCCGAACTACTGGTCCTACGAGCCGGCCATCCACCTCGTCGTCGACCTCGGCGTCCTCGAGGGCTACCCGACGAACACCATTCCCGGGTTCGCCGACCGCCTCGTCGAGCTGCTGCCGGGGCTGCGCCGCCATCACTGCTCCCGCGGCCAGGCGGGCGGGTTCGTGGAGCGGCTCCACGAGGGCACCTGGCTCGGCCACGTCGCCGAGCACGTCGCCCTCCAGCTGCAGACCGAGGCGGGCCACTTCGTCGCACGGGGCAAGACCAGGTCGGTGAAGGGGCGAAAGGGCGTCTACAACGTCATCTACGGCTACGTCGACGAGACCGTCGCCCTCGCTGCCGGCCAGCTCGCGGTCCGCCTCGTCAACGACCTGGTGCAGCGCGAGGAGGGCTTCGACTTCGCCGAGGAGCTCAACGCGTTCATCCGGCTCACGGAGCGCACGGCCTTCGGACCCTCGACCGCGGCCATCGTCGAGGAGGCCGTCAGCCGCGACATCCCGTGGATCCGGCTCAACAAGGCGTCCCTCGTGCAGCTCGGACAGGGCGTCCACCAGCAGCGGATCCGAGCGACCATGACGTCGAAGACCGGTGCGCTCGCTGTCGACATCGCGGGAGACAAGGACCTCACCGCCACGCTCCTCGGTTCGGCCGGCCTTCCCGTGCCGCGCCAGGTCGCGGTCCGCAGCCTCCAGCAGGCGCTCGACGGGGCCGAGCGCATCGGCTTCCCCGTCGTCGTGAAGCCTCTCGACGGGAACCACGGGCGCGGCGTATGCCTGGACCTCCAGTCGCTCGGTGAGCTGGAGAAAGCCTTCGACAGCGCACGGGCCGAGTCGCGCCGCGGCACGGTCATCGTCGAGTCCTTCGTCACGGGCCGCGACTATCGGTGCCTCATCGTGGGCGGCCGGATGCAGGCGATCGCCGAGCGGGTGCCGGCCCACGTCGTCGGCGACGGCACGCATACCGTGCAGGAGCTCGTCGACGTCACGAATGCCGACCCTCGCCGGGGGGTCGGCCACGAGAAGGTGCTCACGAAGATTCGCACCGACCAGGCGGCACTCGATGTGCTTGTCGCGCAAGGACACTCGTTGGCCAGTGTCCCAAGTGACGGTGAGACGGTGAAGCTGGCACTCACGGGCAACATGTCGACGGGTGGCATCTCCATCGACCGCACGTTCGAGGCACACCCCGACAACGTCGAGATCGCCGAGGAGGCCGCCCGCATGGTCGGGCTCGACGTGGCCGGCATCGACTTCATCTGTCCCGACATCGCCTCACCGGTCCGCGAGACCGGCGGGGCGATCGTCGAGGTCAACGCGGCGCCGGGCTTCCGGATGCACACCCATCCGACCGTCGGGGTCCCGCAGTTCATCGCCAAGCCGGTGGTCGACCTGCTGTTCCCGCCCGGTGCGCCGTCGAGGGTGCCGATCGTCGCGGTGACCGGTACCAACGGCAAGACGACGACTGCGCGGATGATCGCGCACATCTTCAAGGGGCTGGGCCGCAAGGTCGGGATGACGTCGACCGACGGCATCGTCATCGACGAGCGGCTCGTCATCAAGGCGGACGCGTCGGGCCCGAAGTCGGCGCGGATGGTGCTGCAGAACCCGCGAGTCGACTTCGCGGTGATGGAGGTGGCCCGCGGCGGGATCCTGCGCGAGGGGCTCGGTTACGACCGCAACGATGTCGCCGTGGTCACGAACATCGCGCCCGACCACCTCGGACTGGGTGGTATCGACACCCTGGAGCAGCTGGCCGCCGTCAAGGCCGTCATCGTGGAAGCGGTGCCCCGCAACGGCTTCGCCGTGCTCAACGCCGACGACCCGCTCGTCTTCGCAATGCGCCGTCGGTGCAGCGGCGACGTGATCTTCTTCTCGCTCGAGTACCCGGGCACCGAGAGCCGCGAAGCCATCGAACGGCACTGTCGTCGCGGCGGCCGCGCCGTCGTCCTCGAGCAGACCGAGCGCGGCGACATGATCGTCATCAAGCACGGTCGGCGCAGCATGCAGCTCGCGTGGACCCACCTGCTTCCAGCGACGTTCAACGGTGCTGCACGCTTCAACGTCGCCAACGCGCTGGCGGCAACGGGCGCCGCCTTCGCCGCCGGTGCCCCCCTGCACGACATCCGTCAGGGTCTGCGCACGTTCTCGACGAGCTACTACCTCTCCCCCGGTCGGATGAACCTGCTGGACGTGGGCAACGTGGAAGTCGTCATCGACTACTGCCACAACGCCGCCGGGATGCGGGCGATCGGCGACTTCGTCGAGGCCTACACCGCCCAGAGCGCCGGCCGGCAGGACCTCGGGAAGGCATCCCGCATCGGCATGATCGGCGCCGCCGGCGACCGTCGCGACGACGACATGCGCGAGCTCGGATCCGTCGCGGCCCACCACTTCGACGTCATCGTCGTTCGTGAGGACGACCGGCTCCGTGGTCGGCGGCGCGGCGAGACCGCGGAGCTCGTCGCCCAGGGGGTCCGTCAGGCGATGGCCGACGGGGCACGGTGCCGCCAGGTCGACATGGTCATCGACGAGATCGAGGCGGCGAACCACGTCATGGCCCGGAGCAACCCGGGTGACCTCGTCGTCCTGTGCGTCGACAAGCACGCCCAGGTCGTCGCCGAGCTCGAGAACCGCACGCACAGCGCCCAGGCCGGAGCGCATACCAGTGAGGTCGTCAGTGACCCGGACTTCGACCCGTCGACGCTCGCCCAGTCGGCGGAGGTCGACGGCCAGGAGGCGGAGGTCGCCGCCCTCGCGGTCGACCAGGCGGCGGTGCCGACCTCCGACACGCTCCACGCGTAGCGAGAGTCCTGGTCTTGAGCTGATCTCGGAGCGCTGCACCCCCTCCAGGGGGGGGCAGCGCTCCGAGCTAGTCCGTCAGCCGGCGTTGGTCCGCTCCGGGAAACGCAGGGACGCGCTCTCGGCCTGGGAACTCTCCGCCTCGGGCGCCGCCCCGAGGACCGGCGGGTGGGTGCGCTCGAGCTCGGCACCCTCGACGTCGACGTTCGGGAGGATCCGGTCGAGCCAGCGGGGCAGCCACCACGCCGCGTCGGCGGCGAGGTGCATGACCGCGGGGATGAGCAGCATCCGGACGACGAAGGCGTCGACCAGCACGCCGAAGGCCAGCCCGAACCCGAGCGGCCGGATGGTCGACGAGTTGGAGAAGACGAACCCGGAGAAGACCGAGATCATGATGATCGCGGCCGCCGTGACGACCACCCGGCCGGCCCGCAGGCCCTCACGCACCGCCTCACGGGCCGGCGCCCCGTGGACGTGCGCTTCCCGCATACCGGACACGAGGAACAGCTGGTAGTCCATCGCCAGGCCGAAGAGGATCCCGACGAGCAACGTGGGCAGGAAGCTGAGGATCGGACCCGGCTGGGCATGGAAGACGTTCTGGAGCCAGCCCCACTGGAAGATCGCGACGACACCGCCGAACGCCGCGAACAGGGACATGACGAAGCCCAGGGTGGCCGTGAGCGGCACCAGCAGAGAACGGAACACGACGGTCATGATGAGGAACGACAGGCCGACGACGACGGCGAGGTAGACCGGCAACGCGGACGCCAGCTTCTCGGAGATGTCGATGTTGCCGCTGGCGCTTCCGGCCACTCCGAGGGTGGTGCCGTCGTTGAGCGGTGACGACGCCCGGAGGTCACGCACTAGGGTCTCGGTGCTCTCGCTGTTGGGACCGTCCTTGGGCACGACCTGGAACGCCAGGACCCGGCCGTCGGTGGACTGCGCCACCGGGGCGACCGCAGCGACACCGGCGTTGGCGCGCACAGCGGTGCCAACCCGCACCTGCTGAGCGAGCAGGTCGTCCCCGGACACCGGGGTGGGCAGCGTGGCGACAACGAGCAGCGGCCCGTTCGCGCCCGGCCCGAACTGCTCGGCGGCGAGCACGTAGGCGCGGTTCTGGGTCGACCCGGACGGCTCGGTGCCGCCGTCGGGCAGGCCCAGGCGCATCGACAGCGCCGGCAGGGCCACCGCGACCAGCACCGCCAGGCCGGACACGAGCGTGAAGACGGCCCGTCTGGACGACATGGCGGCCACGGGGAGCCGGTGCCGGCCCGAGGTCGACCCCGACCGGTGGCGGCGGGGCAGGAGCCGGAGCCCGATGAGGGCGAGCAGTGCGGGGGTGAAGGTCACCGCGATGACCACCGCCGTGGCGATGCAGACCGCGGCGGTGATGCCCATTAGCCCGAGGAACGGTATGCCGGTGATGTTGAGCGCGAGCAGCGCGACCATGACGGTGGCGCCGGCGAAGACGACGGCGTTACCGGACGTCCCGTTGGCCAAGCCGATCGACTCGTGCAGATCGACCCCGGCCCGCAGCTGTCGACGGTGCCGGTTGAGGATGAACAGCGAGTAGTCGATCCCGACGGCCAGGCCGAGCATCAGGCCCAGCACCGGGGTGACCGAGACCATCTCGACCGTCCCGGACAGGGCCAGGGTGACCATGACCCCGAACGCGATGCCGACGAAGGCGCTGAGGATCGGGAGCCCGGCCGCAAGGAGGGTTCCGAGCATGACGAGCAGGGTGATGCCCGCGACGACGACCCCGGCCACCTCACCGGGGCCGAGCACCTCCGGCAGCCCCTGGCTGAGGTCGCTGGAGAAATCGACCAGCGCCCCGGCCAGGTCAGCGCCCTTGAGGTGCGCGACGACGCCCTCCTTGACCTCCGGCGGGACCTCCATCTGGCCACCGGTGAAGGCGACGAACCCGATGGCGGTGCTGTTGTCGGTTGAGACGGTGCGGATGCCGCGGGACAGGTCGAGCAGCGACGACCCGAGCTCGAGCTGCCGGCCCTGCGCCTGCGCCTGCGCCCTCTTCTCGTCCAGGGTCTTCTGCTGGGCGTCCAGCTGCGCCAGCCCCTGGGTGACCTGGGCCGGGACCGGCTGGACGGCCGCCTGCGCCTGGGCGCGAGCTGCCGCGAGCTGGGTCCTGGCCTGGTCGAGCTGAGTCTGCCCGGCCGCGAGCTGAGCGGTCCCGCTGGTCAGCTGGTTACGTCCGGACTCCACCTTGACCTGCTGGTCGGCGAGCTGAGCGGCCGTGCGGAAGGGGTCGGTGACGCCCCGCACCCCCTCCTGCGTGCCTACGGCGGTCAGCGCGGTGCTGATCGCGGCACGTTGGGCGTCGGTGAACGCCGACCCGTCAGCCGTATGGAACACGACGGTCCCGCTGCCCCCGCTCGCGGCCGGCAGCGCGGACTTCAGCTGGTCCGTGACCTGGGCCGTCGCGGTGCCCGGGATGGAGACAGCCGACGACAGCGTGCCGTGGCCCACGGCATACGCACCGCCGGCGCCCGCGAGCAGCGCCACCCACAGGACGACGACCAGCCGGGCACGGCGGGCGCAGAACCGGCCCAGCCGGTAGAGGAGGGTAGCCACGACGTTCTTTCTCTAGTGGGGGTTGTGGTCACGAGCCGTAGCCCGCGCGCATGCGCACGATGACCCGGTCGAGCAGGTGGTCCCAGGACGCTCGTGAGGTGGCGTCGACTGAGCCGCCCGACGCGCCGATCCAGTGCTGTGCCACCACGGTGACACCGTGGAGCAGGGTCGACACCAGCAGCTGCACATCGAGCGGGTCGGCGGCGGGGTTGCGGTCCAGGACCTCGGTGGTGAGGTCGTCGGCGACGCGCGACAGGGCCACCTGCATGAACCGCTGCTGCCGGGCCGGCGGTGCCTCGGCCCCACCGAGCGCCGACCACAGGTATGCCGTCAGCTGGGCCAGGTCGGCCGTCCGCACGGTGCGCACGAGCTCCTCGAAGACAGCACCGAGACGCCGGTCGGCCCGAGGGGCGCCGACGGCTTTCTCGCGGAACGCAGCGACCACCCCGTCGAGGATCTCCGTGCAGGCGGCGAGGATCACGTCGTCGAGTGTCTCGAAGTGGTTGAAGACGGTGCGCCTCGACACATCGGCCTGACGCGCAAGCTCGTCGACGGTGAAGCGGGGGCCGTGCCGCTCGTCGATGAGATGGCGGGCGGCGACGACGATGGCCTGCCGATGCCGCGCCTTGAGCGCGGAGCGCCGGTCCAGCGACACGAGGTCGGTCACCTCATGACACTAAGTGCAACTTTGCACTTAGTGCAAGCTAGCGCGGGAACCCCTCGGAACGCCTGGCTCGCAGCTCACCGGCGTACCGGTGCAGGGAGTGCCGGTACGCCGCGACGTCATCGTCGGCGACGTGGTCGGCGAGCGTGTCGACGAGGTCCGCCGCCGCCTCAGCCGAGCGCCCCACATCAGAGAGCACGAGCGCTCGGAACGCAGCTGCCGCAGCGTTTCCCGGGTGGGTCACGGCGACCTCGTCCAGGAGTCGAAGGGCTCGGCCGTGGTCGCCGAGGAGCCGCAGGGTGGAAGCCCCCTGGATCTGCGCGCGGTGTCGGTGGGGTTCGCGCAGACCGCCGGCCAGCGCCGCCTCGTAGGCCGGCAGCGCACGAGCCGGGTCGTCCGCCGCGTCGAGCGCACTCGCATACTCGAAGACGAGCCGGGGGTCACCCGACTGGTCGGCCATGAGCTGCTCGACGACCCGCAGCCGCTCCGCCGCGTCGGTCATGGCCCACACCTCGGTCAGCTCGGCCTCGAGCTCGTGCTCACCCCGGGCGGCGACGACCTTGCGGCGGATGGCCTTCGCGTCGTCCGGCGCGGCGCCCTCGGCGGCCAGCCACCCCCGCAGCTGCTCCTGCTGGTCATGACACATGAAGGCCACGACGTCACCATCGGAGAGCGTCGGCACCAGAGCGAGCAGTCCGTCCATCTCGTGGCCGTAGGACTCGACCTCGACGACCCCCGCCCGGGCCAGCCCGGTGCGCAACAGGGTGTCGACGTCCTCGATGGTGCGCCCGCGCAGGTACTTCGGCTTGTGGGCGATGACGACGTGGTCGGCGCCCTTGCCGGCCTTCTCCCCCATCCCCTCCAATGCCTCGTCGGGGCGGTCGCCGGTGCCGCCGAGGCCGAGGTGCACCCGGGCGCCGGGGGCGGTGAGGCCACTGGCGACCTCGAGCAGGGCCTCGAGACCCGCCTCGTTGTGCGCCAGGTCGAGGATGACGCTCGCCGCCCCGCCGCCGGCGAGAGGCAGGGTGTAGACGTTGAGCCGGCCCTCGTTGAGGACCGGGTCGGGCGTGAACGTCCGCAGCCCTTCGACCACGGCGGTGCGGGGCAGTTCCAGGCCGAGGGCGGCCGCAGCGGCCGCGAGCGCGTTGGCCGTGTTGTAGCGCGACAGCCCGGCCAGGGTGACCGGCACGTCGACGATGCGGACGAGCCGGTCGGGGTCGGTGCCAGGGCGAAGGACGACGATCACGCCGTCCAGAACGGTGATGCCGCGGCCGCCGGCCGCGACCGACTCGCGCAGGGCGGGTGCGTCGGGATCGAGGCTGAACGCCCACGGCCGGGCGTGGATGCGGCCATGCATAGCCCACACGCGCGGGTCCTCGCCGTTCAGGACGACCCACCCGTCGGGTTTCGTCACCGTCGTGACGATGGCCTTGACCTCGGCGAGCTGGTCGAGCGTGTCGATGCCCTGAAGGCCGAGGTGGTCGGCGGTGACGTTGGTGACGACACTGACGTCGTTGACGGCCACCCCCATGCCGCGCAGCAACATCCCGCCGCGGGCGGTCTCGAGGACGCCGAGCTGGAGGCCGGGCGTCGCCAGGACCTCCCGGGCCCCGGCCGGCCCGGAGAAGTCGCCGGCGTCGACGGTCTCCCCCATGAGGACGACGCCGCTGGTCGAGCTCCACGCGGTGGTGAGGCCGGCCGTCATCGCCATGTGGGCGACGAGCCGGGTGGTCGTCGTCTTGCCGTTGGTGCCGGTGATGGAGACGACGGGAACCCGCGCCCTGCCGACCTCGGACGGCCCGCCCGGATCGTGGGACCCGATCCTCGCGGCCGCGTCGGCGATGACGCGATCGGCGGCGTCAAGGTCCTCGGCGGTCAGCAGCGTGGCCAGCACGGGCCCGACGGCCTCTCCCGTGAGGCGACCCCAGGTGCGGTGCCGCCAGGGGACGGCGACGACGACGTCGGTGACCGTGGAACCCGGCCGGGTGCGTACCGTCAGCCGGCGCGGACCGAACCCGGCCACGATCCGCCGGGTCACGTGGGCGGCCAGGCGCATGACGAACCGCTGCCTCTGCGCGGTGCCGGGTTTCCCCGGCCGGGGGGACCTGAGGCCGGCGTGCTCAGCGACCTGGACGGCCGCGGCCCGGGAGAGGTCGAGGTAACCGGGCAGGCTCAGCGAGACCTTGACCGCGGGGCGGACGAAGTAGAGGTTCGGCCCGTCGAGGACGCGCACCTCGCGTACCTCGACCGGCTCGGCGTGCGGAGCCCCCGGCGTCATGGCACGGGAGCGTAGCCGGGTGGAGCGGGTGCGCGGAACGAGCCTCGAAGGCCTACTGCCCCATGGCGTGCACGCCCCCGTCGACGTGGACGATCTCGCCCGTCGTCGCCGGGAACCAGTCGGACAGCAGGGCCACGCAGGCCCTGGCCGCCGGCACCGGGTCGGTGATGTCCCAACCCAACGGGGCGCGGTCGTCCCAGACCTTCTCGAACTGCTCGAACCCCGGGATGGACTTCGCGGCCGTGGTGCGGATCGGTCCGGCGGCCACGAGGTTGCACCGGATGTGCTTGGGGCCGAGGTCGCGCGCGAGGTAGCGGTTGGTCGACTCGAACGCCGCCTTGGCCACTCCCATCCAGTCGTAGACCGGCCACGCGAACTTGGCGTCGAAGGTCAGCCCGACGATGCCGCCGCCGTGCTCCATCAGGGGGAGAGCGGCGACGGCCAGCGCCTTCAGCGAGTAGGCCGAGGTGTGCACCGCGGTGCCGACGTCCTCCCACGTGCCCTCCAGGAACGAGAAGGCGCCCTTGGGGGCGAAGCCGATCGAGTGCACGACGCCGTCGAGCCCGTCGACGTGCTCGCGCAGTCGCTCGGCCAGGGTGTCGAGGTGCTCGTCGTTGGTCACGTCGAGCTCGACGACCGGCGGGGCGCTCGGCAGCCGCCGCGAGATGGTCTGGGTGATCTTCATGGTGCGCCCGAAGGACGTGAGCACCACCTCGGCGCCCTCCTCCTGCGCGACCTTGGCGACGTGGAAGGCGATGGAGGAGTCCATGAGGACGCCGGTGATGAGGAGTCGCTTGCCCTCGAGGATGCCCACGGGTGTCGCCTTTCGTTGTGTGACAGGGGGATCAGGCTGCGCGCGTGCGGTCAGTGGCCCATGCCGAGGCCGCCGTCGACGGGGATGACGGCACCGGTGATGTATGCCGCGTCGGGGCTCGCGACGAAGCGCACCACCTGCGCCACCTCCTCGGGAGTGGCGAAGCGACCGGCCGGGATCGTCGCAAGGTAGCTCTTGCGCAGGTCGTCGGCGAGCACCTGGGTCATCTCGGTGTCGATGAACCCGGGAGCGACGACGTTGGCGGTGATGCCGCGGCCACCGAGCTCGCGCGAGATGGAGCGGGCCATGCCGACGAGGCCGGCCTTGCTGGCGGCGTAGTTGGCCTGCCCGGGAGCGCCGTAGAGCCCCACGACGCTGGAGATGAGGATGATCCGGCCGCGCCGCAGCCGGATCATGCCCTTGCTCGCCCGGCGGGCGCACTTGAACGCGCCGGCGAGGTTGGTCGCGATCACCGCGTCGAAGTCGTCGTCGCTCATGCGCATGAGCAAGGTGTCTCGGGTGATGCCGGCGTTGGCCACGAGCACCTCGACCGGGCCGCCCAGGAGCTTCTCCGCCTCGTCGAAGGCCGCGTTGACCGAGTCGGTGTCGGTGACCTCGCACTGCACCGCGCCCAGCCCCTCCGGCGCCTCGCCCTGGCGGTTGGTGATGACCACCTCGTCACCGGCGTCCGCGAACGCCCGCGCGATGGCCAGCCCGATCCCGCGGTTGCCGCCCGTGACGAGGACGTTGCGGGGGCTGCCGGGCGGGTTGGCGGGCGGCGTCATCGGTGCTCCGGTGGGTGGTCTTGCGGGGGACAGGCGTCGCCCCGAACGCTAGCCGACTACCCCCGGGTATGCGCCGAGCAGGCGGCCGGGAGTCGCCAGGGCCGTATTCCGACCCCGCAGCTCCCGACCCACGAGGCGCAGCTGGCCCGGCTCGGCCAGGTGGCTCACACGGTGCTCACGGTCACGACCTGCCGATGGGTGCGCCCCGACGCCGAGGACCGTCTGGTCCGGGGGTACCGACTGCATGCGGTGCCCTGCCGGACACCGCGACTGAGTCCCTCGTCACCGCGCCGGGGCGGCGTCGACGGGCCGACGTAGGCTGTGGAGGTGAAGCACCAGGACGGGTTCGACAGCGCGCCCCACGCAGGTCCCCACCTTGTCCAGTCTGTGACCAGCGCGCCCCAGTCGGCCGCCGACGAGCAGGCGCAGCGGCTGCGTCGCTACCTGGCGACGATGGCCTTCCGCGTGCTGTGCACGGTGCTCGCGATCGTCGCCAGCGGCTGGGTGCGGTGGACCCTGGTCGCCGCCGCGGTCATCCTGCCCTACATCGCCGTCGTCATGGCCAACGCCGTTCGGCCCCGTGCCGACGACCAGATCGCTCCGGTCGGCGACGAGGTCCAGGAGGTGCGGGCCCTCGACCGGAACGCCGTCGACGACACCGACCGCATCATTCATGGTCACGTCCTCGACGACTGAACCGACCGGCGGGCCCCGACTCCTCTGCAGCGCCAAGGCTTGCCGGTCAGCGGCCACCACGGCGTTGCTCTGGAACAACCCGTCGCTCCACACGCCCGACCGGCGCAAGGTCTGGCTCGCCTGCGAACCGCATACCCCGTCGTTGGGGCAGTTCCTCACCGCACGCGGGTTCCTGCGCGACACCATCCCCGTGGCTGAGCTGACCGGCGGGCACGGCTGACGCCGACCCGGTCCATGTGGTGGTGGCCTTAAGACCCGCCGCCTGCGGATGAGGTGGCTCACGGTGCGGGATGTCAGCGTGGGCACCTGTGCCCGGCCGGCCGAGATGGGGCGGGGCTCCAGAACCGAGGCTGGCGGGGAGCCACCCAAGGGTGCCGCCGTCGAGGCTGCACGGCCGGCGCGGGACGCCGCCCGCGATGCCGGAGTCTTTCACCCCCCAGAGGGGCTGAAATACACCGTGTCGAGGCCGTGGGCTGGTCAGCCGCCGATGCTTGACATGGGGCGGTCGGGCTGGCGGAACCCGGGGTCACCGATCCCGTGGCCGCGGCGCTTGACCCACATCTCGCCCTGCACCAGCCGGGCGAGCTCGGCGTCGGTGGCGCCGTCGCGCAGCGGGCCGCGCAGGTCGGTCTCGCCGGTGGAGAACAGGCAGCTGCGCACCTGACCGTCGGCGGTCAGCCGGGTGCGGTCGCACGCCGCGCAGAACGGCTCGGAGACGCTGGCGATGATGCCCACCGTCGCGGGACCGCCGTCGACGAGGAAGCGCTCGGCCGGGGCGCTCCCCCGCTCCCCGACCGGCGCCAGCGTGAACCGCTCGGACAGCCGCGCCCGGATCTCGTCGGCCCCGACCATCTCGGCGCGGTCCCATCCGTGCTGCGCGTCGAGCGGCATCTGCTCGATGAACCGCAGCTCGTAGCCACGGTCGATGCACCATCGCAGCACGTCCGCCACCGCCTCGTCGTTGACCCCCCGCATGGCCACCGCGTTGACCTTGACCGGCGTGAGGCCGGCCTCGACGGCAGCGGCCAGCCCCTTCTCGACATCGGTGAGGCGCTCACGGCGGGTCAGTCGGTTGAACGTCACGGGGTCGATGGTGTCCAGGCTCACGTTGACGCGGTCGAGTCCGGCCTCGGCCAGCCCCCCGGCCAGCCGTTGCAGACCGATCCCGTTGGTGGTCATGGCAATCTGCGGGCGGGGGGTGAGGGCCGCGATGCCGGCGACGACCTCGACGATCGAACGCCGCAGCAGGGGCTCACCGCCCGTCAGCCGCACCTGGCGCACCCCGAGCCCGACGAAGACGCCGACGATGCGCAGCAGCTCCTCGTCGCTGAGCATCTCAACTTTGGGCATCCACGGAAGGCCCTCCGCCGGCATGCAGTAGGTGCACCGCAGGTTGCAGCGGTCGGTCACCGAGACCCGCAGGTCGCGGGCCACCCGGCCGAACTGGTCGGGTAGACCGGTCACCCCCTCGGGCGCTGCCTGGCCCGACTGACCCGCAGGACGCATACGCGGGACTGGAAGGGCGGTCACCGACCCACTGTATGCCGCCCCGGCCCCGGCAACTGCAGCGCTGCGGAAGGTAGCGTGAGGAGGTGTTCAGGGCGCTCCTCTCGAGGCGGATGCTCGGGGGTGTTGCCTTGGCGCTCGCGTTCGCCGTGGTGTGCATCCTCCTCGGCCGCTGGCAGTGGGGGCGTTACGAGGACAAAGAGGTTCAGGCCACTGCGGTCACGTCCCACTACGCGGCGGCGCCCGTCCCCCTCGCCTCCGTCACCGGCCGCCTCCCGCCGACGGAGGACGACCAGTGGCTCCGGGTGACGGCGACCGGCCGGTATGCCGCAGCGCAGCAGCTGCTGGTGCGCAACCGCGCCCTCGACGGCCAGCCAGGCCTCGAGGTGCTGGTGCCGTTCGACCTCGACGGTCCGCTCATCGGGCGTCGGCTCCTCGTCGACCGCGGGTGGGTGCCGAACGCCGACTCCGCCTCGAAGCTGCCCGCAGTGCCGCCCGTGCCGACCGGTGACCTGACCGTGCAGGGGTGGTTGCGGTCCGGTGAGGCCGACCTCGGGAAGGACCTTCCGGCAGGACAGCTGGCGAGCATCGACATCGGCACCGCCGGGGCCCAGACGGGCGGCCACCTGCTCGACGCGTACCTGTCCCTGGAGTCCGAGATCACCGGCGGGGCGACGCCTGCGCGCCCAGCCCCCCTCGAGGCACCGGACACCGGGCTCGGCCCCCACCAGGCGTACGCGTTCCAGTGGTGGCTCACGTCGGTCTTCGGGCTGGTCCTCGTCGGTTACCGGCTGCGGGTCGCCGGCGCCGATGCGCGGGAGGGCCCAGACGACGGCGACGGTGACTCGGTCGTGAGCGCACCGCGAGCGCGGAAGGTCTGGATCTGGGACGAGGAGGACGAGTGAGCGGGCCGCCGCCGCCCCTGCTCGGCCGGTATCCCGCGTCGGCGGCGGCGTCACTGGCCCGACCCGCACGCGACGGGGTCAGGACGGCTCAATGGAAGGTACCGGGTCAGGACGGCCGGCGGCTCGCGGCGGAGGTCGCCAGCTCCGGGTCGAGCCCCGTCTCGGCGAACTGCGTCTCGTAGAGGTCGGCGTAGAGGCCGTGCCGGGCCAGCAGCTCGGCGTGCCGGCCGCGCTCGACGATGCGGCCGTCGTCGACGACGAGGATCTGGTCGGCGCCGCGCACCGTGGAGAGCCGGTGGGCGATGACGAGGGAGGTGCGTCCGGCCAGGGCGGCGTCGAGCGCGCGCTGGACCGCGACCTCCGACTCGGAGTCGAGGTGGGCGGTGGCTTCGTCGAGGACGACGACCCGCGGGCCCTTGAGCAGTAGCCGCGCGATGGCGAGCCGCTGCTTCTCGCCGCCGGACAGCCGGTGGCCACGGTCGCCCACGACGGTGTCGAGGCCCTCGGGCAGGCTGTCGACCAGACGCAGCACCTGGGCGGCGGCCAGGGCGGACCGCATGTGCTCCTCGGTGGCGTCGGGCTTCGCGTAGGCGAGGTTGGCGCGGATGGTGTCGTGGAACAGGTGGGCGTCCTGGGTGACGACGCCGACCGCATCGTGCACAGACGCCATCGTCACGTCGCGCAGGTCGACACCACCCACCCGCACGGCCCCCGAAGTGGGGTCGTAGAGCCGCGACACGAGCGCGGTGAGCGTGGTCTTGCCGGCGCCGGAGGGGCCGACGAGGGCCACCAGCTGGCCGGGCTCGACCTCGAGGCTGACGTCGTGCAGCACCGGCTGGCCGGCGCCCCGGTCGCCTGACGACGTCGACTCGAGGGAGGCCAGGGAGACGTCGTCGGCGGACGGGTAGCGGAACGAGACCTGGTCGACATCGATCCCCAGCGGGCCGTCCGGAAGCGGCCGGGCGTCGGGCTTCTCGGTGACGAGGGGCTGCAGGTCGAGCACCTCGAAGACGCGCTCGAACGACACGAGCGCCGTCATGATGTCGACCCGGACGTTGGAGATCGCCATCAGTGGGGCGTACAGACGGCCGAGCAGCGCGGCCAGGGCGAGCAGCGTGCCGACCGTCAAGGTGCCGTTGACGGCCATGACGCCGCCGAAACCGTAGACCATCGCGGTGGCGAGAGCAGCGACCAGCCCGAGGGCGACCATGAACACGGTGCGGTTCAAGGCGATGCGCACGCCGGCGTCGCGCACCTTGGCGGCCCGGTCGGCGTACTCCCGGTCCTCGCGGGCGGGGCTGCCGAACAGCTTGACGAGCAGAGCGCCGGCCACGTTGAACCGCTCGGTCATCCGGCTGCCCATGTCGGCGTTGAGGTTCATCTGGAGCGAGGAGAGGCCGGCCAGCCGGCGCCCCATGACGCGGGCGGGCAGCAGGAAGAACGGCACGAGCACCAGGGCCCCGAGGGTGAGCTGCCACGACAGGGTGAACATCGCGCCGACGATGAGGACGAGGGACACGGCGTTGCTGACCACGCTGGACAGCACCGACGTGAAGGCCGCCTGTGCGCCGATGACATCGGAGTTGAGCCGGCTGACGAGCGAACCGGTCTGCGCCCGCGTGAAGAACGCGATGGGCTGGCGCAGGACGTGGGCGAAGACCTCTGTGCGCAGGTCGTAGATCAATCCCTCCCCGATGCGCGAGGAGTACCACCGTTGCACCAGGGTGAGGACGGCGTCGACGACCGCCAGGGCGGCGACGAGGATCGAGAGCCGGACGACCACGCCGGAGTCCTTGGGCGTGACGCCCTGGTCCACGAGGTTCTTCAGCAGCAGCGGGACGGCAACTGTGACGAACGCGTCGACGACGACGACCACGAGGAAGACGATGATCGGCCGCAGGAACGGCCGCGCGTAGCGCAGCACCCGCTTCGACGTGCCCGGGGTCAGCTCGCGTCCGACGACGTCGGAGTCGCGCGTCATCGTGCGCATCACCATCCAGCCCGACATGCTCACGCCCGCACCTCCTCGCGCTCCCGCGCCCCGACCCTGGTCCAACACCCGGCCCGACTGACGCTATTCCGTCGGTCTGACATGGCCCCCGCCGGTCAGGTCGTCGTGGGTCGCGCCATGCCGCGCAGCAGCCGGGCCTGAGCCGCGCGTTCGGTGCCGACCTGGCCCTCGGTCGACGCGCTGATGGCCGACCGCAGGAGGGGTTTGAGCTCGCGGAGAGCAGCCCTGGGCGCCGCCAGCAGGGCGGCGACCAGGTCGTCCGTGGCGGCGCCGAGCTCAGCGACCGGCACGACGGCGTTCGCCAGCCCCAGGTCGAGCGCCTCCCTCGCCCCGACGAACCGGCCGGTCGCGCAGATCTCCAGGGCCCGCGCATACCCGACGACCTCCACGAGGGGCGCCGTCCCCCCGAGGTCGGGCACGAGACCGAGACTCGTCTCGCGCATCGCCAGCTGGGCGTCGTCGGCGAGCAGGCGGAGGTCGGCGGCCAGGGCGAGCTGGAAGCCGGCACCGATGGCGTACCCCTGGACGGCGGCGACGACGACGGCGGGCAGCGTCCGCCACACGGTGAAGCCGCGTTGGAAGCCGGCGATGGCGTCGTCGAGACCGTCTCCGGCGGCCGCCGCGAGCGCCATCAGGTCGGGTTCCCCCGGGAGGCCCCCGGACAGCATCGACCGGTGCAGCCCGGCCGAGAACGCGGCGCCGTCACCCCGGAGCACGACGACCCGGACGTCGTCGGCAACCGACTCCCCCACATGCGCGAGGGCTCGCCACAGGGACGGTACCTGAGCGTTGCGCTCGGCCGGGTTGGCGAGGGTGACGGTGAGGACCGCCCGGTCATGCTCGACCCGCAGCGACGGGTGGGGCGCCTCGGTGCTCATGGGCCGCAGGCTATCCGGGGCCGGCCGGCCCCACGACCGCCTCGGCCCGCTGCACGACGAGCCGGGCCAGCGCCGTGGTCTCCCCGAGGGTCCCGGCCACGACCTCGGCCCCGGCCGCCTCGGCGTGCTTGACCATCCGGTCACGCAGCACCCCTTCGGCGACCATGTAGGTGACGACGAGCACGCGATGGCACCCGCCGTCGAGCAGCCGGCCGACCACCGCGTCGATCTCGTCACCGCCGGCCAGCGCCGCGACCCCCCACGGGCCCCAGCCGGCCAGGATCTCCCCCGCCACCGCGTCGCCGATGGCCGCGATGGCGTCGCGGTCGGACGACCCGCCGGCGAACAGCACGACCCCGGTCGCCCTGTCGGGCTCCCGGCCCGCCCGTGCCAGCAGCTCCTCCGCGGCGTCGAAC
>JALZBI010000142.1 GCA_030947565.1 Actinomycetota bacterium | reverse complement strand
ACGAGGTCCGGGAAGGACCGGACGGCGGCAGCGACACGACGCTGGAGGTGACCGGCCCCGCGCCGGTCGTCCTGGCCTACGCGCCGCTCGCCCAGCTGGCGCTGGGCCGGCTCGTCCTGCCCTAGCCGGCCGCCTCAGGGCTAGCCCCAGACGAGCCCGCGGGCCGGGTCGGCCAGGATCGCCGCGACATCGCTGAGGAACCGGCTCCCGAGCTCGCCGTCGATGAGCCGGTGGTCGAACGACACCGCCAGCTGGGTGACGTGCCGGATGGCGATCTCGTCCGCGCCGGCGGCGTTGGTCACGACCCAGGGCTGCTTGCGGACCGCGCCGAAGCAGACGATCGCGCTCTCGCCCGGGTTGATGATCGGCGTGCCGCTGTCGACGCCGAAGACGCCGACGTTGGTGATGGTCATCGTGCCTCCGCTCATGTCGGTCGGCTGCGTGCGTCCCTCGCGCGCCGTCGCGGTGAGGCTGCCGATCTGCTCGGCCAGCTGCCGCATCGTCATCCGGTCGGCGTTCTTGATGTTCGGGACGAGGAGGCCGCGCGGCGTGGCGGCCGCGATTCCGAGGTTGACGTAGCGCTTGACGACGATCTCCTGGGCCGCCTCGTCCCACGTTGCGTTCATCCCGGGGTTGCGGGCGATGGCCACACAGAGCGCCCTGGCCAGTACGAGGAGCGGCGTCACCTTGACGTCACGGAACTCACGGTCCTGCTTGAGGGTCTCGACGAGCTCCACGGTCCTGGTGACGTCGACCGTGACCCACTCGGTGACGTGCGGGGCGGTGAACGCCGACTGCACCATGGCCTGGGCGGTCACCTTCCGCACACCCTTGACGGGGTATCTAGACTCGGGCCCGTGCTCGGCCTGGTAGCCGAACCACCCCTTGTCGCTGGGGCTTCCGGAGTCCTCCGCCAAGTAGTCACGGCGAGGTTCATCCTGGACCGATTGAGCGCCGGCGTGACCCTCGACGTCGGCCCGAGTGATGACGCCACCCTCCCCGGACGCCTGCACCGCATCGAGGTCGACGCCGAGGTCCTTGGCCAGCTTGCGCACGGGCGGCTTGGCCAGCACCCGACCCGTTCCGGGGGCACGGGCGGGAGCGGTGGGCGCGGAGGCGCGGGGTGCCCGCTCGGTGCGGTCGCCGACGGCCACACCGGACGACGGGACGAACTCGTCCGGGTTGTGCAACGGAAAGCGCTCCACCGTCGCGGCATCGGCCTTGCGCGGCCGGCGCTTCGCCTCGGTCTGCTTGACGCCGTAGCCGACGAGCACCGCGGTGCGACCGGTCGACGTCGTGCCGCCGATCTTGCCCTCCTCGATCTTGCCCTCCTCGATGGCTCCGGTGACCGACGGGTCGACCTTGGGGGCCGGCGAGCCTTCCATACCGGGCTCGACGGCGCCGCTGTCCGGAGCGTCGGCGACCGTCGTCGCGGCGCCCGGAGCCGTGTCGACGGAGATGATCGCGGTGCCGACCTCGACGGTCTCGCCCTCCGCGACCAGCAGCTCGGTGACGGTGCCCCCGAACGGGACCGGCAGCTCGACCAGGGACTTCGCCGTCTCGATCTCGACGACGATGTCGTTGATCTTCACGGTGTCCCCGACCGCGACGCGCCACGTGACGACCTCGGCCTCGGTGAGACCCTCGCCGGGGTCCGGTAAACGGAACTGCTTGACACTCATACGGTTTCGGGTCTCTCTGTCTTGGCCGTCGGCAACGCGTCAGTGCGGTCAGTGCGGTTAGTGCGGTTAGTAGGCGAGCGAGCGGTCGACCGCATCGAGGACGCGGTCGAGGTCGGGGAGGAACTCCTCCTCGAGCCGGCTCGGCGGGTAGGGCAGGTTGTAGCCGCCGACTCGGAGCACCGGAGCCTCGAGGTGGTAGAACGACCGCTGCGTCACGGCGGCCGCGATCTCGGCGCCGAGGCCCAGGAAGGTCGACGCCTCATGGACGACGACGAGCCGCCCGGTCTTCTCGACGGACGCCGTGAGGGTGTCGAGGTCGAGCGGGCTGAGGGAGCGCAGGTCGACGACTTCGAGCTGCCGGCCCTCCTCCGCTGCAGCCTGCGCCGCCTGCATACACGTCTTCACCATGGGCCCATAGGCGACGAGCGTGCAGTCGGAGCCCTCCCGCACGACCGCGGCCTCGAACAGCCCACGCTTTGCCCCGGACACGTCGACCTCCCCCTTGTCCCAGTAGCGCCGCTTGGGCTCGTAGAAGAGGACCGGGTCGTCGCTCTCGATCGCTTGCTGGATCCCCCAGTACGCGTCGTCTGGGTTGGAGACGCAGACGACCCGCAGACCGGCGGTATGCGCGAAGTAGGCCTCGTTGGACTCGCTGTGGTGCTCAACCGCGCCGATGCCGCCGCCAACAGGGATGCGGATGACCATGGGCAGCGCGATGGTGCCGAGCGAGCGGGCCCGCATCTTGGCGACCTGGCTGACGATGTGGTCGAACGCGGGGTAGACGAAGCCGTCGAACTGGATCTCGACGACCGGCCGGTAGCCGCGCAGCGCCATCCCGATGGCGGTGCCGACGATGCCGGCCTCGGCGAGCGGCGTGTCCATGACCCGGTCCTCGCCGAAGTCCTTCTGCAGGCCCTCGGTGACCCGGAAGACGCCGCCCAGCTTGCCGATGTCCTCGCCCATGAGAATGACCTTCGGGTCCTTCTCCATGGCCGCCCGCAGGCCGCTCGTGACCGCCTTGGCGATGGTCAGCGTGGTCACGAATGGCTCCCTTCGAAACTGCCCTGGTAGGCCAGGAACTGCTCCCGCTCGGCCGCCACCAGGGGGTGGTCGTCGACGTAGATGTGGTCGAACATCGACTCCGGGGTGGGGTCGGGCATGGTGAGGCAGCCTTCGCGCACGTGCGCGGCCAGCTCGTCGCCCTCGGCGTCGACCTGGTCGAAGAAGGCGAGGTCGGCCTTGCCCTCGTGGGCGAGGTAGGCCTTGAGGCGCTCGATCGGATCGCGCAGCTTCCAGACCTCGACCTCGGCGGAGACGCGGTACTTCGTCGGGTCGTCCGACGTCGTGTGGGCGCCCATCCGGTAGGTCCACGCCTCGACGAGGAACGGGCCCTGACCGGACCGGGCCTCTTCGAGCGCGTGCGTCGTCACCGCATACACGGCCAGCACGTCGTTGCCGTCGACCCGCACGCCGGGGAAGCCGAAGCCGCGAGCGCGCTGGTAGAGCGGGATGCGGGTCTGGCGGTCGTTGGGCTCGGAGATCGCCCACTGGTTGTTCTGGCAGAAGAAGACGACGGGCGCGTTGTTCACGGCGGCGAAGACGAACGACTCGCTGACGTCGCCCTGGCTCGTGGCGCCGTCGCCGAAGTAGGCGATGACGGCGCTGTCGCGCTCGGGGTCGCCGGTGCCGACGGCCCCGTCGCGTTGGATGCCCATGGCGTACCCGGTGGCGTGGAGCGTCTGCGCGCCGATGACGATCGTGTAGAGGTGGAAGTTCTTCTCGTTGGGGTCCCATCCGCCGTGGTTGACACCGCGGAAGAGGCCCAGGAGGTTGAGCGGGTCGACGCCGCGGCACCAGGCGACGCCGTGCTCGCGGTAGGTCGGGAAGGCGTAGTCCTGGGGCTTGAGGGCGCGACCGGAGCCGACCTGGGCCGCCTCCTGGCCGAGCAGGCTGGCCCAGATCCCGAGCTCGCCCTGGCGCTGGAGGGCCGTGGCCTCGGTGTCGACGCGGCGGATGAGGACGAGGTCGCGGTAGAGGCCCCGCAGGTCATCGTCGGTGAGGTCGTCGACGTAGTGCGCGTAGGGCGCGGCGGCGTCGTTGGCGACGCGTTGGCCCTCCGGGGTCAGCAGCTGGACCATGTCCGGCCCACCGTCACCGACGGCCGGTGTGGGGGCGGTGATGTCGGCGACGTCTCGTGCGCCGGCGGCTGCGTTCTCGCTCACAGCACTCCTTCTCGCGGCCGTGGGGCCGCCGGTTCCGGGCCGGGGCGTCGCCCGGGATCGCCGGTCGGTGCCGCGGCGTCGTGGGTGTGGGCGCGGCCGGGTATGGCCGCACTCACCGTTGAGCCGTACGGGGCCAAATGTAGCCGTGCCCCCTGCGTATCTCACCATACGGACGCTCTGGCTCGCCGCCGCCCGTTCCGCGGCGCCTGGGGCACGGTCGTCACGCGGTTTGCGCAGACCTTGGTGGCGCTGCGCACACGGTGCAGCGTCAGGGCAGCGTCACCAGGGTGCACGCCTGGTCATGACGGTGTGCCCGCCGGCACCCATGTCTGCGCAGACCTTGGTGACGCTGCGCACACGGTGCAGCGTCTGCGCGCCGTCGCCAAGGTGTGGGCAGAGGTCAGTGACGAGGTGCTACCGGGCTCATGGGGCCAATGAGGAGCGTCAGGCGGCCGGCAGCAAGCGGGCCAGCGCGATCGCTCGTTCGATCCGCCGCCGGAGCGCGACGAGGTCGCTCAGCTCCGACCAGGTCACCCGGATCACGACATACCGCAGTTCCCGGAGGTGATCCTCCCTCAGCTTCTCTGCAACGACGACATCAGCCGGAGCAAGCTCGCCCGGGTGACTGACGGTACGGCCGTACTTGACGAACCCGTCGAACTCGATCACTACCGGTGCGTCAGTGAGCAGCAGATCGACGACGGCCGTAAAGGAACCGTCGACCACCACGGCCTGTGGGACGGCCGAAAACCCCATCAACCTCACCGCATCGCGAAGGCGGGTCTCACCGGGCGACTCCGCGCGGCCGTCAGCATGGGCCAACAGACGCCGAACGGGTGCGACGCGTGGCCCGCCCATCAACGTCGCAGCGTGGGTGAGGTCGTCGATGTCGATGAGCCTGCGGTTGAGGGCCGCGTCGGCTGCGATCAGCGCGGCCATCGGACCGTTCACCATCCCCGCTTGGACCACAGCGACGGCGGGATCGACCAGTCCGTTGTGTATGCCGCACCCGGCCACGTGCTGGTGGACCGTGAGCCCGCGCCGACTTCTCGAATGATCGTCGGCGACGCGCATCAGGTGCACAGTGTTCAGGTCTGTGGCGAAGACCGGGAGCCGAAGCAGGACCAAGGCGCTGTGGTGGCTGGCGGCTACACGCCCTTCGAACGTCTGCACCGCGGCCCTCGTGAGGAGCAGATGACGCGTGCGGCGTCGTTCGGCGGGCGTATCCACGTCGATCGGGGTGCACGCCGATGGGAGGGCGTACCACCCGCGAGCAAGGTGTTGGATCTCACCACGCCTCGTCACTGTGCGGAGGTCGCGAGCGGTCAAGCCGGCGATTCGGGCCTTGCCGGCGATCAGTAGGCCGAACTCGTCAGCCAGACACTCCCATCCATCCATGCGTCGACGCTCGTGCATCACGACCCGGTGCATCTACCCCCAGTCGACAGCTGTGGACACTGCGGTCTATAAGCGAGAGGTTGTGGACAACGTCAGCGGGGGCCGAAGGCCTCGGCCACCTCGACGAGACGGTCGTTGGCCTCCACCTCGCCGATCGTCACGCGTACGCCGTCGTCGCCGTACTGGCGCACCATCAGCCCGGCCTCCATGCACGCGGCGCTGAAGTCCGTCGAGTCCGCGCCCAGGGGGAACCAGACGAAGTTCGCGTGGCTGGCCGGGAGCTTCCACCCCTGCTCCTCGAGAGCCTCAGCCACCCGGGTCCGCTCCGCGACCAGCGCATCGACCCGCTGCTGCAGCTCGTCGACGGCCCCCAACGACGCCACGGCGGCGGCCTGCGCGATCGAGCTGACCCCGAAGGGCACCGCGGTCTGGCGTAGCGCCGTAGCCACCCGCTCGTGCGCCACGGCATACCCCACCCGTAGACCCGCCAGCCCGTAGGCCTTCGAGAAGGTGCGCAGGACAACGACATTCGGTCGCTGCCGCCAGATCTCGAGCGCGTCGGGCGACTCCGGGTCGGTGACGAACTCGAGGTATGCCTCGTCGAGGACCACGAGGACGTGCTCCGGCACCCGGTCGAGGAACCGCTCCAGCTCATCGCGGTGAACGACGGTCCCGGTCGGGTTGTTGGGCGAGCAGACGATGACGACCTTGGTGCGCTCGGTGACCGCCGCCAGCATGGCGTCGAGCCGGTGCCTCGCGTCGGCGTCGAGGCCGACCTGCACCGACGCCGCACCGGCCAGCGCTGTGACGATCGGGTACGCCTCGAACGAGCGCCACGCATACACGACCTCGTCGCCCGCGTCGCACGTCGCCTGGATGATCTGCCCGAGCACCCCGACGCTCCCCGTGCCCAGGGCGAGGTTGGCCGGCGCCACCCACAGGTGGTCGGCGAGCGTCTGCACCAGGAGGGTTGCGGCCATGTCGGGATAGCGGTTGACCACCCCGGCGGCCTCGACGATCACGTCGCGCACGCTGTCGAGCGGGGGGTACGGGTTCTCGTTGCTCGAGACCTTGTAGGC